>JAJRPR010000004.1 GCA_024280655.1 Alphaproteobacteria bacterium
AAGCAAAATAATTAAACAAGAATTTGCAAAATTAGGTGAAATTGAAAATTCTTATAAGCCTAATGTAAAATGCAAAAATCTTGAGATAGGCGGCTTTCCGTTCAAATTTAATATTACTTGCCAACAAGCAATTATTATAGATGGTGATGCTAGGTTTGAAATTGAAAATATAAAAGCAAAATACTCTTTCTTCTCTCCATTAAAAGCGCAAATTATTGCTACAAGTCCGCTAAAATATTCAAATGAGTTTTTTGCCAGTAAGCAAGAATTTCGCTGGGATAATTTGAGAGGTGACATTGCGCTAAATGGCTGGCAGTTAAAACTTGCAACTCTCGGTGTAAGTAAATTTGAATTTGTTGATTTGCTATTTGGTGAAAACATTATAGCATCAAGTGATGCGTTCAAAATTATTATCTATGATGAGGGACTAGATTATGACCCTATTAAAAACCTAACAAATGTAAAGTTGAACATCACAGGCAAAAAAATTAACTTCAAGAATTTTGATATTGATAGAGGTAAATTAGACCTGAATATCACTATCTCACGCCTGCCAGCAGATATTCGTCTTTGGGGGAATAAAGAAATTTTATATCAATGGCAAATGCAACAAGGCGAGATTTTGCTTAAACAATTAAGCGCATCTGACTTTAGTAAGCAAATAGATATTTATGGCAAGGCACACCTTGATAGTTTTGGGTTTTTAACAGGAGAATTTGAGATAGATTCAAAGAATATCGTTGAACTTATTGCGCCAAACTTCCCAGCTAAAATGCAACCAATAATTTTTGGCAGCCAAGATGAAAATGGTAGTTATTATCAAAATATTATTTTCAAGAATGGCAATATTTATTCTGGCCTATTGCCTATTGGACAAATCCCAGCCCTTTTATAGCTTCTTCTTAAAAAGCACTATTCGCTTATCTTCTTCAAATCCCCAAGAGGCATGAGCTAATATAGACATTTTATTTTCAGTTCTAGCATCAGAAGCAAAGATTTTTAGCTCATTTTTTTTAGCCCATTTTTGTGCTTTTTTTATCAATTTTTTTCCCAAGCCATTTTGGCGATATTGTTTTGCGACATAAATAACTTCAAGATAGGCACATGGAGCAATTTGCTTGCCATCTCCAATAGATCTTTCACTTATTTCAGCAAAACCAACCATCATATCATTGTCGAAAAGACCAAAGGCGATTTGCTTTTTATCTGCTAATGTTTTTTCACACCCTTGCTTAAGAAGCTTTCTTGAGGATTTTGTAAAAAACAAGCGTCTTAACTCAACCCAAGCGTCAATATTTTTTGCCTTTAGCCTTTTAACTTTTGCAGTTTTATTCTTAAGAGATTTGGCAATATTTGCAAAATCTGCAACCACCTCTAAATAGGCTTGTCTCTTAAAAGGAACTATTAAATCTGGTGTATTTTTTAATTTCTCCCAGCGCCAATTTGAAAATTCTGAGCGATGCTCTCCATTTGCAGGGTTTATTACATTTATTTCATCGTCTGAGCCTTCAAACAAAAACGCAAAATATTTTTGCCGTTGCCCTCGAAATTTGCCCTTTAATGCAATACCAAGCGCCTCATCAGGAATATCATAATAAATCCAATTACTTGTAGCAGAAATAAATGACACACTTCTTATCGATGTTTCCTCATAAAGCTCGCGCCTTGCAGCCTCTAACGGCTCTTCGCCAGCGTCTATTCCACCTTGTGGAAATTGCCATACCTTATCTCTGCTCTTAGCAGTTGTTTTTGCAGCCTTGCCACTTTTTCTCTCACCAACAAATACTTGACCGCTAGAATTAAAAACCACAGCAGCAACATTATCCCGATAGGGCATGAATTTTCTTTGCTGCAATTGTTTATTATTATCTGGTTTTTTGCTCATGATTTAAGGACGGCTAGTTAGGGCGCTAATTGGCACAAGTACAATGTTTTTTTGCGAAAGACTTTCGCTCCATTTTGCAATAGTTTGAATTGAAACTGGAAAAGCAGATGCAACGCCAATAGCGCTACCCTTTTCATTGGCGATTTCTTCAAGCTTGTTAAGTTGCTTAAGAATTGCGGCACGTGAAACAATAGCATCAATTTGCACGGACGCTCTTGCAAAAGGCACTTTATTATTACCAGCAAGGTTGGCTGCTATTGATCTTTTAGACGAGCCATCATCAATATAGGCAAGGCCTCGAACTAGAAGCTCCTCCATAATGGGCGTAAAATCTTTTGCAGAAGCGGTAAATTTTGCCCCCGTATGATTAATAACTCCGACATAGCCGCCAATTCTAGCCATTAACCAAAATAATCTATCTAAATTTGCACGAATAGGCTGATCGGTTAAAAGTGTTTGCGGGCCGGGATCATTATCAGGATAATCAAATGGCTCAAGCGGTAGGGCAAGTAATATTTCGTGCCCACCATTTCTTGCAGCTTCGCTAGTGCGTTTTAGGGTTCTGCCATATGGTGCAAAAGCTAAAGTTATTGCACCAGGAAGTTTTTCTATTGCTTCAAGTGTGCCGCTTTCACTCAAACCAATTCCAGTAACTATTATTGCAATAAGCTTCTTATCTCCAGCTGACATTGGAGTAATTGAAGCACGTTGATAGGACATAAAAGGCGTATCTCCATCTGGGCTAATGATTGGGATAGGCCCGCTTGGTGTTTCTTCAATTAAATCGGGGATTGCACCAAAATCATTAAGAGCCTGCAACCCTATTGAGTCAGCTCCAATATTATCAGGCACATCATCACCTATAGTAATTATTGACATGCCATCTTTATTTTCAATCGTGGTTGGCTTCTCAAGCTCTATTTCTTCAACTACTACTTGCTGATCATTTGCAATAGTTGGTTGTTGTTTTATTTCTTGTTTAGATATTTTAACACTAGCAGTTGGTCGCCCGCCATCTATGTCATTTACAAAGAAAATAGTGCTTAATATTAACGCAATTATTGCAAAGAATATCGCAAATATTATGCTGGTTATTGGCAGAGGTCTTCGCTTAAATTGCACTAAAGATTTCCAGCCTTTTCGTGCTACTTTGCTATCCCTTAGCTTTTTATCAGAGGCTTTTTGGCCTAGAGGTTTATCTAAATCATCATTCATTACCTAAGACCTATAGTTCAACCTTTTTCTAATTACTCTGCTTTCCCTAATCATTCTGCCTTTGGGGGGAAGGCTTCGTTAGTTTCTTTTCCTAAAATCAAATCAATAGCATAATTTAGCTGTGTATCTTTTGTTCTATCACTTGGAACATAGACGGAAGAGCCAACATCAGCTTCTTTGTTCTCATCTTCTTCTTGTATGTTCTCTTCTTCTTGTGTTTCTTCTTCGCTATCAATACTACCCGCAAGCTCTGCTTCATTTATAATAGTATCTTTACCTTTTAATTCGTCAGGAACATTTTGGAAGATTTCAATATCTGGAGCAATGCCAAGTGCCTGAATTGAGCGATTGCTTGGAGTGTAATAACGAGAGGTTGTGAGGCGCATTGCACCATCGCCATTACCAAGATCAATGATATTTTGCACTGTACCCTTACCAAAAGAGCGTGTACCAACTAATGTTGCTCGTTTTTGATCTTGTAAAGCGCCAGCTAAAATTTCAGACGAAGAAGCAGAACCCCCATTTATCAAAACGATAAGAGGTATATCAGAAATTAAACGATCAAGATCATCTACTTTCGCTTCATAACGAGAACTTTCACGTTCAGTCCGACCTCTGGTTAATACAATAACCCCCCTATCAAGAAAAGCATCAGCAACAAAAACCGCCTGATCAACTAAGCCGCCCGGATTATTTCTTAAATCTAGAATTAACCCAGAAGGGGGAACATTATCACGCTCCTCAAAAATTGCTTTAATGCCCTTTTCAATACCCGTAAAAGCCTGCCCAGAGAATTGAGTAAGGCGTAAAACCCCTACATCCTGTTCTATGTACCAACGAACTGCACTAACTGATATAATATCACGTATAATTTCATACTCAATCGGATCGCTCACCCCTTCACGAATAATGGTGATAATAATTTTTGTGCCAATAGTACCTTTCATTATCGATACGGCTTCATCAAGCGTCATACCCTTAACTTGTGTGTCATCAAGCTTGATAAGTAAATCATTTGCTAAAAGACCAGCACGAGAAGCTGGCGTGTCATCTATCGGTGAGACAATTTTTACCAAACCATCTTCCATTGTTACTCGAATACCTAAACCACCAAACTTACCTGATGTATCTTGCATCATTTCACTATAGGATTCTGGTGTTAGATAGGCTGAATGAGGATCAAGTGAGGTCAACATACCATCAATAGCTGCACGGATTAGTTCTTGTTCATCTGGAACATCAACATATTCTGCACGTATTCTATCAAATACTTCACCAAATAATTTTAGATTATCATAAATTTGATCCTGATTGAGGGGTGTGGAAACCTCTTTCTGAGAGCTTTCTTGTGCAAAAGAGGGAAATGAAAGAGCAAAAATTAATATGATTACACTCATAAAACCTGAAATAATGGATTTATTCAGATATGATGGGTTTGATTTATTGAGTGGTAAAAGGTGCATAATAATTGATCCAGTTTGATTTGCTTGGTATTTATCTTCCCACCAACCATTTGGGTCAAGGGGAATATCTAATTTTCTTAATTCTATATAGAGCGTTGGGCGCAATATACCAACATTTGTTGTTATGTCTTGACCAATAGTTCGAGAACCCATTACTCCAACAGGCTCACCTCGTAATAAAAACTGCCCAAGTTCTACATTAGTTTTTTTAAGGCCAGCTAGTAACATAGTAAAATCATTACCTGATTTAATAATGATAATTTGGCCATAATTAAGATATGGCCCTTTATAAATCACCCAACCATCATTTGGCGCAACAACTTGCGCATCGGCACGAGTAACAATGGATATGCCTTTGCTTATGCCACCCAAGCCATCATTTACACCAAATTTTGAGACCACAACCCCACTAGCAGGAATAGCTAAATAGCCTTTTGCTTTTTCAAATGGAATTGCTGGTGATGTTCGAGAAATATTGGCGTAAGCTAGCGCAATCTCTTTTGGTGTTGAAGCTGGTAATTGCGAAACTGAATTATCAAGATTGGTAGCATTTAATGTTTCGTGAGCATTTATATTAGTGATTAATTCCTCTAATGATTTAGCTTCATTTCCCAATTCTTGCTTAATAATTGTCTCTTGCTCTAATTGGGTGGAAATAGTTGAAATTTTCTTTTCCCGCACCTCAACTAACAGGGCAATTCGTAATTGCTCATTTGCTAAGGTTTCAAGATTGGCACGAAAAGCATCTTCTTCATCAAGAGCTTTTTGTCGTATATTATTTAATGCTTGCAAATCTTTATTTACAATCGCAGCTCGGCTTTGTAATTGCGGCAAAATGGCCGAGATTAGAATTGCACTACGTGCCGAGCTAAGCGCATCAGTTGGATCTACCAAAAGGGCAGGGGCTGGAGAGCGCCCTAACCGTTGCAACGCTGCAAGCAGGCTCGAGATATCTTTATTAGTTCCTGCTAATCTTTTTTCTATTATATTTTTTTGACTTAGTAATTCGCTTAGGTTTTCTTCAAGTGCACCAACTTCAATTTCTGCTAATTTCACTCTTTGCCCACTAGCAATAAGTGCGGCAGTTAGTTTTGTTCTATCTTTTGCAATATCTGCCATTTCTTTTTGCAGTATTTTGCTTTGCTCTTGCCCTAAGAAAATTGAACTCTCAATTTCTTTTATTTGCAAACGAATATCTTTTGTAACATTGCTTGGTGCATTATTTTCTTGAGCTAGGCTAATAGTTATAAAAAAACCAGCAAAAATTAGTGCCAATAAAACCTTATCCCAAACCTTTTGGGAGGGGTTTATATTTGTTGAATTTATTATTAGCTGACGAATCATTTATCTATTCTAGTCTAACTCTTTGATGCTTTCAAACCTATCCTTCACGATGATAGGGGTGATTGCTTAAAATTGTTGTAGTGCGATAAAGTTGTTCACTTAACATTATTCGCACTAATTGATGCGGCCACGTTAAACTAGAAAATGCTAACATCATATTAGCGCTAGAAGTAATATTTTCATTTAAGCCGTCCGCCCCCCCAATGATAAAGCAAATATCTGACTTACCACCATCACGCCAGTTCGCAATATTATTTGCAAATTTTAATGAGCTAATAGATTTGCCCCTCTCATCAAGCGCTATAATTATCGCTTTTTTTGGTATATTTTTGCTGATTTCTTTGGCTTCGGCTTTTTTTCTAGCGCTCGCACTACTAAGACGAGCCTCTATTATTTCAACAATATTAAATGTTAAACTTAGTGCTTTGCCAGTTTTTTGCGCCCGCTCAATATAACGGTTTAATAATTCACGTTCAGGACCTATTTTCATACGCCCAACGCAAATTATGCTGACATTCATTTTGTAGATTGTTCAGTTGAACTATCATTTCCAAACTCAGCCGACCACATTTTTTCAATATTATAAAATTCACGCACTTCTGGTCTAAAAATATGCACAATAACATCGCCGCCATCAACCAATACCCAATCACAATGCGGCAAGCCTTCAAGGAGAGGTCTTTCAAATCCATTTTCTTTTAGAGCATGTGCTAATTGAGCTGCAACCGCCCCAACATGGCGGTGCGAGCGACCAGAAGCCACAACCATATAATCACCAAGAGAAGATTTACCTGTAATATCTATTGCAACAATATCTTCAGCTTTAGCGTCTTCTAAGCTTTCAATAATTACATCAATCATAGGCTTTTGAGTGTCATCATTTTTGGATTGTTTTGCTGTTTTGCTATTTGTGCTTTTTTTAGCAGTGCTCTTTGTAGGTGATGTTGCCATTAGTGATGATCCCTCATCAATATTTTAACCATCACGAAAGGGGAATACCCGTATGTCATTTATTGTATAATTTCCTATATTATCACGCTTATTGCATGCTATTTAATTATGGAGACTTTATGAACTTATGTAAAGAAGCTAAATATTGTTTTTTTCACGAATTTTGGTTGATGAAAGTTCAGACATAATTCCGTGCAAATAAACCCAACTTGGGGCTTTGCAATCTGGCAATATTTTCGCATCATATTCATCAAGTCGATATTTAGCCAGATTAATAGCAGCCTTTGATGAAAGAGCTTTTATACTTGCATCAGGTCTAGCATAAATTGCCATTGGCATTAAATTAGCAATATCTCGCCAGCGCTCCCATTTATGAAAATTTTCAAAACTATCAGCGCCCATTACCCAAACTAATTTTCGTTTCGGCAAAGTTTTTTTCAAATAGCTTAAACTATCATAAGAATAGCGAAACCCATGTGCTGCCTCAAAGCCTGTAACATGCACATTGGGCATGGTAATAAGGACACGTGCATTTTTTATTCTTTGCTCAAGGGGCGCTAAATTACTATTTTCCTTTAGTGGATTACCGGGAGTTACTAACCACCACATAGCATCTAAATTTAGCCGTTTCATAACTTGGCGAGAAACAAGACGATGCCCAAGATGGCTTGGATTAAACGAACCGCCAAATAATCCAATACGCATATTGGGATAAGAGAGCGGTAATTTTATAATATCCGCTGGCAATTTTGCTGTGTTTATTTTTTCTCTAGCACTCAAGAACGAACCTGCCCATTGCCATGCACCAGATACTTAAAACTGGTTAATTGCTCAACGCCAACAGGGCCCCTTGCATGCATTTTACCAGTTGCAATGCCAATTTCAGCCCCCATGCCAAATTCACCACCATCGGCAAATTGCGTTGAGGCATTATGAATTAAAATTGCGCTATCTATTTGATTAAAAAACTGCGCAACAACATTTTCATCATTGGCAACAACCCCTTCCGTATGATGAGAAGAATATTTTTCAATATGAGCGATTGCGCCCTTAATTCCTTTAACAATTTTTATTGAAATAATTGCATCAAGATATTCTGTTGCCCAATCGCTCTCATTTGCTTTTGTGGCAGCTTTAATTTTTGCCAGCACTTGCTCATCGCCCCTAATTTCACAACCTGCTCCGAGTAAAGCCTGACATATTGGCTCTAAATGCGTGTCAATTATTGCCTCATCAAGCAAAAGAGTTTCGGTTGCACCGCAAATTCCAGTACGACGCATTTTAGAATTAAGCGCAATTTTCACCGCCATATTAAGGTTAGCGCTCCTATCAATATAAAGATGACACAACCCCTCAAGATGCGAAAATACTGGCACACGTGCGTCCCTTTGCACACGAGCAACAAGGCTTGCGCCGCCACGAGGCACGATCACATCTATATTGCCACTAAGACCTGTTAGCATTTCACCAACCGCATCTCTATTTGTCGTTGCTATGAGTTGAATAATATCCTCCGACAGACCAGCCTGTTTCACCCCCTTTATAAAAGCCTGATGAATAGCTCTTGAAGAATGAAAACTATCCGATCCGCCACGTAAAATTGCGCAATTCCCGCTTTTAAGACAAAGCGCACTAGCATCAGCGGTTACATTTGGGCGGCTTTCATAAATAATACCAATTACCCCTAAAGGAGTTCTAACCCTTTCAATATTAAGACCTGTTGGCACGTCCCACTTAGCAATGATTTTACCAACAGGATCTTCTAATTTAGCAATTTTTTCAATCGAAGTGGCAATGGCTTTTATGCGGATATCATCAAGCATTAGCCTGTCTAAAATGGCGCTCGTTAAGCTCTTTTCTTTGCCTGCAATCATGTCTTTTTGATTAGCTAATAAAATATCTTTTTTTGCCGCTAATATAGATTTAGCAGCTAGCTTTAGCGCCATATTTTTTTGCTCTGTGCTAGCAATAGCTAAGGACTTAGCGGCAGCTTTTGCTCGCTCGCCAATATTGTGCATTAGCTGTTTGATATTTTGCGCCATTATTTAATTACAATATTACCTGTTATTAGCACAAGATTATCTGCATGCACTAATTCGGTACGGCTAATAGTTTCAAACAATTCAAAAATCGCCTCGCTATTTTTACCTTTTGCAAGGTTAGCATCAATATTATCCATGCCAGCAAGCCCACGAGCAATTTCTTTTTCATTTGAGTAGAAAATTGCAACAATATCACCACGAGAAAATTCACCCTCAACCTTAGTAACGCCAATGGGTAATAGGGAGTTTCCATTTTTTAGAGCTTTTGCCGCCCCATCATCAATATAAATTTTTCCAGCTATTTCAAGCGTGCCTAATATCCAGCGCTTCCTCGCAGATTTTGGGCATTGATTAGCACTAAAAAGCGTGTGCTTTGCGCCATCTATCAGTGCTTTAAGCGAGTGATTTTTTGTGCCAGAAGTAATAATCATATCAGTGCCAGATTGGGTGGCAATTTTAGCCGCCTCTATTTTAGTTATCATGCCACCACGTGCTAAATGCGAACTTGAAGCGCCAGCCATCGCCTCAATTTCAGAACCTATTTCGCTAACTTTTGCAATATGTTTAGCATTTTCATATTTAGCATTTTCATGGCTCTGAGGGGGCGCAGAATAAAGCCCATCAACATCTGACAAAATAATCAAACAATCGGCCTCAATCATTGAGGCCACACGAGCGCTAAGCCTATCATTATCACCATAGCGAATTTCAGCCGTTGCCACACTATCATTTTCATTAATTACTGGCACTGCTTTAAGTTCAAGCAGAGTGTTAATTGTTGTTTGAGCATTGAGATAAAAACGGCGCTGTTCGGTAATATTAGGCGTTATTAGAATTTGCCCACCAATTAAATCATATTTTGAAAGAGCATTTGTCCAATTTTGCGAAAGAGCAATTTGCCCAACACTGGCGCAGGCTTGTAATTTTTCAAGCGTTAGGTTTTTTGCATTGAGCCCTAAAATTTGCCGCCCCAACATCATAGCACCTGATGAAACTATGATAATTTCATAATCTTGTAACTGAAGCTTTGCAATATCTTGGCAAAGCGAATTAAGCCAATTTGAGCGCAAAAGCCCTGTCTTATTATCAACCAAAAGTGCTGAGCCAA
Organism: Alphaproteobacteria bacterium; assembly: GCA_024280655.1. Lineage (GTDB taxonomy): Bacteria > Pseudomonadota > Alphaproteobacteria > Rhizobiales > Devosiaceae > S141-66. The sequence continues at coordinate 10,009 of JAJRPR010000004.1, forward strand.
TTTTTATAACCAATCTTTTATAGTTAGAAATTGGGTTTAGGGCGACCATAATTTATCTTCTTTAGTTTCTTTGTCTTTTTGTTTTTTGGCTTTATTTTGCTTCATAATATCAACGATTTTATAAAGCACGTCATTTATGCCTTTATGAGTTACGCCAGAGGCTAACAGTACCTCATTACCAGTTTGTTTTTCTAACAGTTTTTTGAATTTTTTAAGTTTCTTATCATCAACCGCATCAATTTTATTAAGTACAATTATTTCTTGTTTTTCATCAAGCCCATGCCCATAAGCGCTTAATTCAGAACGAATAATATTATAAGATTCTATGATATTTTCAGCCGTTGCATCAATTAAATGAACCAGTACGGCACAACGTTCAACATGACCTAAAAACCTATCGCCAATGCCTGAGCCCTCGTGCGCCCCTTCAATTAATCCGGGAATATCTGCCAAAACAAAATCATGCCCACCCAATGAAACAACACCAAGATTTGGGTGTAGGGGTGTAAATGGATAATCAGCAATTTTTGGTTTGGCAGCAGATACTACGGAAAGAAATGTTGATTTGCCAGCGTTAGGCAAGCCAACCAAACCAGCATCGGCAATTAATTTTAGGCGCAACCATATCCATTTTTCAATACCATCAAGACCGGGATTAGCATGGCGAGGCGATTGGTTTTTGGCGCTCTTAAAATGTGCGTTGCCAAACCCACCATTGCCCCCGCTAAGCAAAGTCTCAACTTGCCCAACTTTTGTAAGATCGGCAATTATGGTTTCATTATCATCTTCTAAAACTTGCGTGCCAACTGGAACTTTCAAAATAATATCTTTGCCATGCGCACCAGATCTATCTCGCCCCATGCCATGCACGCCAGTTTGTGCTTTGAAATGTTGTTGATAACGATAATCAATTAAAGTGTTTAGCCCATCAACACATTGCACAATAACATCGCCGCCCCTGCCACCAGTGCCACCATCAGGGCCGCCAAATTCAACATAGGCTTCACGACGAAATGAAACTGCGCCCGAGCCGCCATTGCCACTTTTAATAAATACTTTTACTTGATCTAAGAATTTCATTTTATATGTTCAGACGCCAGTTGGTTTAAGTTATTACTTGGTATTTAAGTGTAGCGCAAAATAATGTCTAGTGTTAGCCTATTAATTTTGAGAGCTAGCTCTCACGCTGACCGAAATAATCAACACTAGCACGTAGGCTATTAGCTTTTTCACCAAACAGGCTAAGCGCTGCTTTTGCCTGTTCAATAATTTCTAATAATTTTACCTTGCTTTCTTTTACGCCAATATTTGCCACCAATGTTGCTTTGCCGCTTTTTTTATCTTTACCTGTGGTTTTGCCTAATTGCCTATCTGTTGCGGTTTCATCTAAAATATCATCGGCTAATTGAAAAGCCCTCCCCGCAAGTTCGCCATATTTTGTTAAAGCTATAAGTTCTCTATCAGATGCTAAACCAATAATTGCCCCCATACGCACAGAAGCCCTGATTAGCGCTCCCGTTTTCATTGCATGAATATTATCAATTTCTTTTAAGCTTAAGGTCTCGTTTTCACTCGCCAAATCAAGCATTTGCCCACCAACCATACCACAAGCACCAGCGCTTTTTGCCAATTCGCTAATAAGTTTTAAGCGTAATTCTGTTTCTTTATGGTCTTTGGGTGAGGCTAATATTTCAAATGCTAAGGTGAGCAAATTATCACCAGCCAAAATGGCTGTTGCTTCGTCAAATTCTTTATGCACGGTTTTTTGCCCACGCCGTAAATCATCATTATCCATTGCTGGCAAATCATCATGAATTAAAGAATAGCAATGCACCATTTCCAAAGCCATGCCAGCAATTATTGTTTGCTCATGCGGCACGTTAAAAATTGCTGCCGTTTGGCGCAATAATAAAGGGCGCAATCTTTTGCCGCCATTTAATGTCCCATGCCGCATAGCTAATAATAAATGCTTAGGAATCGCTCCGTAAGGTTCAAAAAACTGCTCTTTGCTCAGCGCCTCATCTAGGGCATTATTTATGTCATTGGCGCAATTTTGCGCTTCAATTTGGAAATTACTCATATTTCATAGATAAACTAAGTGTGCAGCTAGGAAAAGAGTAGATTTAGCAAAATAAAAACATATGTAATTAGGGCTAGCCAAACCTTATTTGAATATGTATAAACCGCACAAATTGGATTTCCTTTAATTTTGCTAGATTTAGCAAACCAGATTATAAAACGGAGCAGCACAATGGCAGTGCCAAAAAGAAAAACTACCCCAATGAAGCGCGGAATGCGCCGCTCACATGATGCCCTAACGGCAAAGCCCTATGTTGAAGACAAGGAAAGCGGCGAATTGCGCCGTCCACACCATATTGACCTAAAATCAGGTAAATATCGTGGCCGTCAGATACTTAAGCCTCAAGACTAATTCATAATTTTATGATATTAGATTATAGATTGGCGCTTAATTTGAAAAGATTGAGCGCTTTTTGCTGTACCTATATTATTTGATCTTGCCCAAAACCTGCTGGCATACGATTAATTCTTATATTAGCAGTTTTTTTATAAGAGTTAATTGAGCCATTGTGCGGTTGCCGAGAAAAACTAGGCTCCTCAATTAATCGCTGATGATCAACAATAATTTGCGTCATTAAAGAGGCTGGGAAACTATGGTTGCTCATTAGTGTTCGGCGATCCGCTTTGCGCCGCTCAATAAATTGCCCCTGTTTCTTATTAGGGCGATAAAGACTGATATTTGCTCTATTTGACATTTTAACACCTAATACCTGTTTGTTTCATTTTGAAACATTATTGCTCTTATATAGGCATTATATCATAAATCAGCATTGCTTGTTAATGATTTGTTAGGTTTTACTTAATGTAAATGGTTAGCGGCGATATCTATTAAAAATTATCTTTAGCTTTACGGATATGAGCAAATATTTTGCTTGGCTGTTTATCTTGCATATTCAAGACCTTAGCAAATTCCATGTCATCAGCCCGTAAAAATGGATTAGTTGCTTTTTCTTGTTTTAGGACAACAGGAATGGTTGGTTCGCCCCTTGTTAATTGCTGCTCTATTTCTGTTTGGCGGGCTCTTAGCATTTCATTATTAGCATCGATTGATAGCGCAAAAGCAGCGTTTGCGGCGCTATATTCATGCCCGCAGTAAATTTTTGTATCATCTGGTAGTTGTTTTATGCGCTCTAAACCTGCCCACATTTGCTTAGGAGTGCCCTCAAACATGCGCCCACAACCAAGCGAAAACAGCGCATCACCGCTAAATAAATGTTTCCCCCTAATTTCAAAGTACCCAATATGACCATTTGTGTGTCCACCCAAATCTAATATATCAAATTCAAGCGAGCCTAATTTAACCCTATCGCCTCCCTTAACCAACCTATCAAGCCCAGAAATTTTTGCGCTCTCAAGTAAAGGGCCAGTAACTTTAACATTAAACCTTTTTTTCAGCGCCAAAAGTGCGTCCGTATGGTCCCAATGGTGATGGGTTATAAAAATATCACTAAGCGTCCAACCGCTTTCATCTAATGTTTTGAGGACAGCATTTTCATCGCTAGCATCAATTAAAGCGGTGCTACCTGTTATTTCATCATGGATTAAATAAAGATAATTATCTTCATTTGCTCGAAATATTTTTATCTGCATAATATTCTCTTATTATAATTTCAAAATATATCAATAATGCTAGTATATATATTGGTGCAATAAAAGAAATTATCAAATGACACCTAATATAAAACAATTAGTTGAATTTTATAAAACTCCTTTGGGGCGAGTTACCCGTGCTTTATTGCTTGAAAAGATAAAAAAGCTAAGTGCTGATGTTAGCGATAAGCGAGTGCTTGGAATTGGTTATGCAACCCCATATTTACGCTTTACGCTAGAGCCAGCTGAATTAGTGCTAGCGCTTATGCCACCTCGTCAGGGAATTATGCATTGGCCGCCTAATAGCTCTTCTGGGCCGCCTAATAGCTCTTCTGGGCCGCCTAATAGCCCTTCTATCTGTGTGTTAAGTGATTTGTTAGAAATGCCTTTGCCTGATAGCTCAATGGATCTAATCATTGCTGTTCATGCTTTTGAGCATGTTTCAGATAGTGAAGAATTAATGCGGGAATTATGGCGCATCGCTGCACCAAATGCCGAGCTTATAGTAATTGTGCCTCGTCGTAGTGGGCTTTGGGCACAAATAGATAATACGCCTTTTGGCTTTGGCAATCCATTTTCTAAGCCGCAATTAGAAAGCCTGTTGCAGAACCATTCATTTGAGGTTTTGGAATGGAAAAATGCGCTTTATTTACCGCCCTCGCAATCCTCTTTATTGCTAAAGTCAAAAAGAATATTTGAAAATGTAGCGCCAATATTTGGCGCAAGTTTTGCTGGCGCTATGTGCGTTAAAGCAAAGAAAAAGCTTTTCCCAGCTATTGCACGGCGACAAAGGGCAAAAAGATTGATTAAAATGCCAGTATTAAAGCCGCAAACTGCCCGTATTGGCAAAAGCCTAAAATAATATATGGCGGTTTTTGTTTTTTCAGGCTAAGAAAATAAAAACTATATTATTGAGTAAAAAAATGAGCCAACGACCAATTCCAAAATCAGGAATATTAAAAATTGATATTTATGTACCCGGCCGCACTAAAGCGCCAAAGGGCATAAAAACAATTAAATTATCCTCAAATGAAAGCCCGCTTGGCGCTAGTGAAAAGGCGATTGAGGCCTATAAGGATATTGCAAATAATCTGGCAACTTATCCTGATGGCTCGTCCAAAAACTTACGAGAAGCTTTAGCTACAACTTATAATATCAAGGGTGAAAATATTGTTATCGGAGCAGGCTCAGACGAATTATTGCACCTGTTAGCGCAAACCTATTTAGGCAAAAATGACGAAGCACTAATCAATGAATATGGTTTTTTGGTCTATCCAATAGTTACCAAAGGCGCTGGTGCAACAATAAAAACTGCTAAAGCAAATAATTATAAAGCAGATGTTGATGCGCTATTAAAAGCCATTACGCCAGCCACAAAAATTATATTTTTAGATAATCCAAATAATCCATGCGGCACTTATTTAAGCGCTAGCGAGCTTGAGCGCCTACATAGCGGATTACGCAAGGATATTTTATTGGTGATTGATAGCGCCTATGCGCATTATGTAAATGCCAAAGATTATAGCGCTGGCATTGAATTGGTTGAAAAAAATGAAAATGTGGTAATGGTGCAGACTTTTTCAAAAATTGGTTTAGCAGCGCTTCGGCTTGGCTGGCTTTATGGATCACCTCATATTGTTGATGCGTTAAATCGTTTAAGAGGCCCGTTTAATGTTAATATGGCGGCGCAAGCGGCAGGTGTTGCAGCGCTAAAGGACAAAGATTTTATCAATAATTTAGTAGCGCATAATGAAAAATGGCGTGCTTGGCTTACTAAAGAATTAGCTAGTAATAGGTTGCAAATTTTGCCCTCGCAAGGCAATTTCATTCTAGTGCTTTTTCCTGATGAAACAGGTTTAAGCGCTAAAAAGGCCGATGAAACATTGCTAAAGCACGGCCTAGTAACTCGTAGGGTTGAGGCTTATGGCCTGCCAAATGCTTTAAGAATTTCTATTGGCGATGAGCAGGCAATGCAAAAAGTTGCTGAAGTGCTAAAGATTTTTATCAAGGAAAATTCTAATGTTTAATAAAATTGCACTTATTGGCATTGGTCTTATTGGCTCTTCAATAGCGCTGGCGGCTCGACAAAAAGGTTTGGCAAAAAACATTGCTATTTCCACTCGCAAACAGCAAACACTTGATAAGGCAAAATCGCTAAATTTGGGTGATGAATATTTTCTTGATGCAAAAGAGGCAGTAAAAGATGCAGATTTAATTATTCTTTGCACCCCCATTGGCACGTTTGAAAATATCGTTAAAAATATTGCACCCTCATTAAAACAGGGTGCAATTTTGAGCGATGTAGGCTCGGTTAAAGGGCATGTGCAAAAAATCCTTAGCCCGCTTATTCCAAAGGAAATACATTTTATTCCAGCGCACCCAATGGCAGGTACTGAATATTCTGGCCCGGAGGCTGGCTTTTCGTCACTTTTTGAAGGACGCGGGTGCATGTTAACTCCTAGCGAAAAGCAAGATAAAAGCGCAATAAAACTCCTTAGTGATTTTTGGCAGGGGCTTGGCTCGAACGTTGAAATAATGGACGCTGAACATCATGATTTAGTGGTTGCGATAACGTCCCATGTGCCCCACCTTATTGCCTATAATATTGTTGGCACTGCTTCTGATTTAGAGGGGGTTTCAAAATCTGAGGTTATTAAATATTCCGCTGGTGGTTTTCGTGATTTCACTCGCATTGCCGCATCTGACCCAATTATGTGGCGAGATGTGTTTTTAACAAACCGCAATGCGGTGCTTGAAATGCTTGAGAAGTTTTTAGGCGATTTGGATGAGTTAAAAAGCGCAGTAGATAGGGGCGATGGTGATGCGCTTGAAGAATTATTTACTCGCACTCGTGCTATTAGACGCTCAATAATTGAAGCTGGTCAAGAAATAGATATGGCTGATTTTGGTCGAGAGAAATAGGTTGTTTTCTTAACCTCGTGGTGAGCCTGTCGA
>JAJRPR010000055.1 GCA_024280655.1 Alphaproteobacteria bacterium
AACCCTGTTAATTTAATTGGTGCGCCAACTGTTTTTTCAGCTAATTCGATTGCTTTTTCAACAGTATTTTCACCGTCAACAACAAATATTTGAGATAATAGACAAACTTCTTTATAATATTTACGAAGACGGCCTTCTACCATTTTTTCAGCAATTTCAGCAGGTTTACCAGATTCAATCGCTTGCTCCTTAAAAACCGCTTTCTCACGTGCCACCAAATCTTGATCAAGCTCATCTGGTGAAATAGCAAGAGGTGCAATAGCTGCAATATGCATAGCAATTTGACGGCCAAGATTATCTAGTTCCTCTTTATCGCCTTGTGATTCAAGAGCAACCAAAACACCAATTCTACCCAAGCCCGAAACAATCGGAGTGTGCATATATGAGCTAACAACACCACTTGAAACTGAAAGCTTAGCTGAGCGGCGAAAACTCATATTTTCGCCAATTTTTGCAACCGCTTCAGTAATTTCTTCATTCACGGAATTAGTGCTGTTTGGATATGCTGTATTTCCTACTTTTTCAAAATCGCCATCATTCTCTAGTGCCAAATTAGCAATAGTTGATACTATTGATTGAAATTGCTCGTTGCGTGCAACAAAATCTGTTTCCGAATTTACTTCAACAACCGCTGCATTATTGCCATTGCTTGCCACACCGATTAGTCCTTCTGAGGCCACTCTGCTGGCTTTTTTAGCGGCTTTGGCAAGGCCACGAGTTCTTAGCCAATCAACTGCAGCATCAATATCGCCATTAGTTTCTTGAAGTGCTTTTTTACAATCCATCATGCCTACGCTTGTGATTTCACGTAATTCTTTTACTTGTGCTGCAGTAACTGCCATCTAACCATACCTTATTTTACAACCCAATTTGGGTTTAAATCATATTTCAAACTTTTAAGCAGATGATTTAGGCTTTTGCTAATTCTGCCGCTTGCTTTAGCCAATCATCGCGATCAATACGCCCCTTAAAGCTAAGTGCATCATCAACTTTGGCGATATCTTCTTTTGTAAAAGCTGCTACTTGTGCAAATGTTGTTATGCCAAGTGCATTGAGCTTTTTCTCAAGGACAGGGCCAACACCTCTGATTTTTTTAAGATCGTCCGCATCTCCATCAGGAGTTGAAAACAAAGCAGTTGCAGTATCTGCTGTTTCTTCTTCTTTTGCTTTTGGCTCTTCTTTTGCTTCAGCTTTTTTAACTTCTGGCGCTGGCTTTTCTTCAACCTGTGCAGTTTCAGTTTTCAATGCAGGCTCTTCTTGCAATGCAGGTTCTTCTAAAACTTCTTCACTTGCACCCAAATCAACACCTTGTGCAGTTGAAGAACGTGATATGCCATCAATACAAGCTTTGGCAATTAAATCACAATATAATTCAATCGCACGACTTGCATCGTCATTTCCAGGGAAAGGGAAATCAGCGTCTTTTGGATTACAATTAGAATCAATAACTGCTACCACTGGAATGCCTAAACGGCGAGCTTCTTTTATTGCAATAGATTCTTTATTAGTATCGATAACAAACATTAGGCTTGGTACATTGCCCATGTTTTTAATGCCACCTAGATCTCTTTCAAGGCGAGTTTGCTCTCTAGAAAATTGCAAAAGCTCTTTCTTGGTAAGACCACTACTGTCAATTTCTTCAAGCTCACGAAGGCGAGCGATTGATTGTGAAATTGTTTGCCAGTTAGTCAACATACCACCAAGCCAGCGAGAATTTACGTAATATTGTGCGCAACTAGCTGCGGCTTCTGCAATGATAGGTGCAGCTTGGCGCTTTGTGCCAACAAATAGAACACGACCACCTTCAGCAACAGTGTCTGAAACAAGTTGCAATGCTTGATAAAGCATGGGAACTGTTTGACTTAGATCTAAGATGTGAATGTCGTTACGAACGCCAAAAATGAATTTTTCCATCTTTGGATTCCAGCGATGTTTTTGGTGACCGAAATGAACACCTGCTTCAAGTAATTGAGCCATAGAAAAATTGGGTAATGCCATTGAGCATACTCCTTTGTTTACCGGTTAAACCTTAGCAAAAGCAATGCAACATATTGTCACCGGATGGTTATAGATATCATCTAAAACCTAACTTTTGCCTGTGTGATAGGCGGGTCATAGACTAAAAGCTTAAATGGCGCAACCATTTATTTGCGCTAGATATCTAATATTATTTGTGAATTAGGCCCTAATTCAACTGCACATCAACAACGCCCTCAAGCGCTTTGATACCACCAGCTAGTTGTTTAGTGATTTGGTAATTTCCCGGTAATGATAAAACATATTCCCTTTCACCTCTATCACGAATGATTACAAAATTAATAGAGCCAGAACCACCTGCTTTTAGCTGTTGTTTTATTGCGCTAAGGCATTTTTTATCATCAGTGAAAATTGTCATCTTTTGTTCTATTTTATCAACTTCGTTAGAAATTTCTTTGGCGTTTAATAGGCGCAAACTGTTGCTATCTGGCCGCTTATCACTTTCAACATCTAAAATAAGCAATTTACCAACCTGTAATATTTCATTATATTTTTCAATTAATTCAGAAAATACAAGACATTCAAAACTACCGCTAGCGTCTGAAAAGGCGATGATTGCCATTGACTTGCCTTTTTTTGTTTTTCTGTCCGATCGAGAAATAACAACACCTGCCAAGCGCCCTGCACTATCACCATTGGCGACATTTTTTTCAAACTCAACAAGGCTTTTAACTTTTAATCTTTGTAATAATTCTTCACTACTATCTAATGGATGACCTGAAAGATGAAACCCAATTACTAGGAACTCTCGATTTAACTGCTCCTCATCGCTCCAAGAATTAACATTGCTAGGGAAATTAATTGCCAAAGGCTCATTTGTAGCAAACATATCTGTTATGCCCTGCTCCTTATCAGAAATAATTCGTACAGCATTAGCTAAAATACTTTCAATGCAAGCAAAGGCCATATCACGAGAAGGAGTAATCTCATCAAATGCTCCAGCATTCACCAAAATTTCTAAACTTCTTTTATTTAGAATTTTTGGATTAATACGAGAAGCAAAATCCGCTATATCTAAAAATGGGCTTTCACCTCTAACATCAACTAAATGCTCAACAACCTGCTTACCAATTCCTTTTATCGCACTTAGAGAATATATAATTTCATCATTTTCAACATCAAACGCCACGTTTGAGCGGTTAATAGATGGCGTTACAATATTAATTTTTAGACGATCTGCATCTCGTTTGAAATCATATAATTTATCCGTATTGCCCATATCAAGCGTCATTGAAGCTGCAAGAAATTCTTTTGGGTAATGCGCTTTTAAATAAGCAGTTTGATAAGATACTAGCGCATAAGCTGCGGCGTGAGATTTATTAAATCCGTAATTTGCAAATTTAGCTAAAAGATCAAAAATGCTCGAAGCCTTACCAGACTTAATATCCTTATCAATCGCTCCTTTTACAAAACGAGAGCGCTGCTTATCCATTTCCTTTTTATCTTTTTTGCCCATTGCACGGCGCAAAATATCCGCCTCACCTAGCGAATAACCAGATAGTTTTTGTGCAATTTGCATAACTTGCTCTTGATAAACGATAATACCATAAGTCTCAGATAGGATTGCATCCATATCAGGGTGCAGCGTAGTACTATCTTCTTTACCGTGCTTTCTATTGCAAAATGAGCCAATATTATCCATCGGGCCGGGTCGATAAAGAGCAACTAGAGCGATAATATCTTCAAACCTATCTGGCTTTAGATCAATAAGAACCCGCCGCATTCCTGCACTCTCAACTTGGAACACGCCAATCGTTTCAGCTATTTGATAAAGTTTATAAGTTTTTTCATCATCAATGGGGATATTTTCTAGTGAAAAATCTTTGTCGCCATTTTGCTTAATCATTGATATAGCATTATCAATAATAGTTAGAGTTTTAAGGCCTAAAAAATCAAATTTTACCAATCCAGCAGCTTCTACCCATTTTTGTGAATATTGGGTAACTGGCATTTCTGAGCGAGCATCTTTATAAAGCGGTACTAATTCTTCTATTGCTCTATCGGCAATAACAATGCCAGCCGCATGAGTTGAAGCATGGCGATAAAGACCTTCAAGATTTTGCGCTATCTCAAGTAATTGCGCAACAACCTCATCTTCATCTCTCATTTCTCTTAGTTTTGGCTCAAGCTTAATCGCTTGCTCAAGATTTACTGGATCGGCAGGGTTAGAAGGCACTAATTTACAAATTCTATCAACTTGCGGATAGGGCATTTGTAAAACACGCCCAACATCTCTTAAGGCAGCCCTTGCTTGAAGTGATCCAAAAGTTATAATTTGTGCAACCTGTTGATGTCCGTATTTATCTTGCACATATTTTATCACTTGCTCCCGTTTGTCTTGACAAAAATCAATATCAAAATCGGGCATTGAAATACGATCAGGATTAAGAAATCTCTCGAACAATAGGTTATATCTTAAGGGATCTAAATCGGTAATTGTGAGTGCATAAGCAACTAATGAGCCAGCACCAGAGCCACGACCCGGCCCAACAGGAATATCTTGCTCTTTAGCCCATTTAATGAAATCTGCAACTATTAGAAAATAGCCCGGATAATTCATATCTTTTATTACTTGAAGTTCAAATTCTAACCTATCTTCATAGGTTTTTTCTGTGCAATTTTCAGCTAGATCTAAAGTCTTTAATCTTTGTTTCAAACCTTTTTTAGCTTGACTAGAAAGTTCATCTATTTCTGCATTGCTGTTAGGGTTATTGTTTTTTTGAGGTTCGACAAATCTTGGCAAAATTGGCGCACGGACATTTGGGTAAAAACTTATACGTTTGGCAATCTCAACACTATTTTCTAAGCTTTCAGGAATGTCCTTAAAAAGCTCAATCATTTCTTGACGGGTTTTATAATAGTGATCTTGAGTTAGTTTTCGTCTTTTAGTTTGAGCGATAACTGTTGCACTCGAAATTGCCAAAAGCGCATCATGCGCTTCAAAATCTTTTCTTTGCGGGAAAAATGGCTCATTAGTTGCAACAAGAGGCACGCCATTAGAATAGGCGAATTCAATCAAAAAAGGCTCGCATAGCTTTTCCTGTTTTGTCCCATGTCTTTGCAATTCAACATAAAACCTATCGTTAAATATCTTGTGCAATTCTTCTAGTCTTTTATTGCCAGCATCAACATGATTTGAAACGAACAAATGATTAATTGCTCCCTCAGGCCCTCCTGTTAGACAAATTAGACCTTCACAATTTTTATCCTTAAGCCAGTCTAACGAGATAGCAACCTGATCATTATAGCCCTCTAAATAAGCCCTACTTACCAAGTGAGAAAGGCTTAAAAAACCCTGCTCATTCATAGCGATTAAAACTATTGTATTTTTTATGCCCTGTAGGGAACTTGTAAATTCATCTTCCTCATTAAAATCAACTTTAAGCTCACAGCCGATTATTGGCTGTATGCCTTTAGCAATAGCTTTTTGAGAAAATTCTAGTGCACCAAATAGGTTTGAATTATCAGCAATGCCGATTGCTGGCTGATTATCTTTAGCGGCTAGCCTAAGTAATTTATCAAGCGGCAACGCCCCTTCAAGCCATGAATAGGCACTATGAGTATGAAGATGGATAAATCCCGGACTTTTCAAAATTCCCTCATTTTTTTAAACATGAATTAAACGACCATAACAGCACCAAGATAAGCACCTGAAATATAAGATATCATCCATATGCCCCAAACAAATAGTGATATCTTATGGAAATTAGTAATTAAATTTTCATTGCCAGCACGAAAGATAATTACTGCCCACACCACATGAATGAACATCAAAATTATTGAAATAAAGCCCAAAACTGAATGTAGCGTAATAACGATGCCACCAATAGCAAGGTAGGTTAAAAGAGTAGCTAAAAAGTCAGTGAACAGGCCAATTAAAAAAACATAAATATGCCAAAGCTTAAGACGCTTTGAAAACCAACCAGCCCACACACTAATCGAGTAAAATACTAATGCAACAGTGAATAAAATCACTCCATAAAAAAGTAATGGTGTCATAAAACTATCCTAGCTTCAGAAATAATCTAATTACCCTTACCCAAGTTTTGAGAGGATATCTAGCCACAAAATTCCAGAAACACAAAAAGCAGTTAGTGAAATTGCAGCTAGAATATCTTTTATAAAAATTATCATAATACACCTTTTAGTTGATTTCCGCCATACTTTATGTTCTTGCTTTGTTCTTGTCTAGCAAATAATGACTTACCTCATAATTATGGTTAAGAAAGTATGTATTATAGTATTTCCTTGCATTCTTAAGTCACTATAATCAAAATGATCATTAAGGAGCAAAAATTTGAAACCGCCAGAGTTAAGTGTTGGAATTGAAGAAGAATATTTTCTAGTTGATCTAGAGACTAAAGACTTGGCACAAGACCCGCCAAAAGAATTTATGGAGCAATGTTCCAAAAAATTGGATAGCCGTGTTTCACCAGAATTTTTGCGCTCACAAATTGAAGTTGGCACACGTCCTCACGCATCTATTAAAAATGCAATTAAAGAACTTGAGGAAATGCGAGCGACAATTATAGATGTAGCGGCAGAATTTGATCTTGCTCCAATCGCCGCTTCTACTCACCCATTTGCAAATTATAAACTACAAATCCCCACTCATCGACAGCGCTATGAAGAACTGGCTAAAGATCTTGGAGCTCCTGTTCGCCGATTACAAATTTGCGGTTGCCATGTGCATGTTGGCATTGCTGATGATGATATGCGAATTGATATAATGAGCCAAGCGGCGTATTTTTTACCACATATTTTAGCGCTAAGCACCTCCTCCCCTTTTTGGAGTGGGGAAGATACTTCTCTTAACTCTTATCGCCTTTGCGTATTTGATGCGCTACCTCGCACAGGCTTGCCAGATTATTTTGAATCTTATGGTGAATATGAGCGAGTAATAGAGCATTTGGTTAATACAGGATCAATAGAAGATGCTACAAAAATCTGGTGGGATATAAGACCCTCATCTCGATTTCCAACATTAGAAATGCGGGTGGCTGATGTTTGCACAGATATTAATGACTGCGCTAGCATTGCTGCAATTTATCAAGCACTTATCTCTATGCTTTATCGCCTTAGAGAAAAAAACCAACGCTGGCGCATTTATCCACGCTTAACATTAGAAGAAAATCGCTGGCGAGCAATGCGCCATGGCGTAAATGGAAAGCTTATTGATCTAGGCATTGGTAAATCAGTTCCTTTTAAGCAATTAGCTATTGAAATGGTTGAATTGTTAGAAGAAGACGCAGGTAGGCTTGGCACTATAAATGAGTTAAAGCATATTAAAACCATAGTTAAACGTGGCACTAGCGCCGATAGGCAGCGTAAGATATTTCATGCGGCAATAAAATCTGGCACTAACAAACAACAAGCTCTTGAAAAAGTTGTTGATCATTTAATGAATGAAACAGCGTTGCAATATGACGGATAATATATTGTAACCACTAAACCCTAGAGAGTCGTGGCAACAATATTACCCTTTTCAAGCGTGACAATCCTATCTGCTCGTTTTGCTAATTGATGATTATGGGTGGCGATAAGTGCGCTTGCGCCTTTTTCACGTACCATAGAAGTTAGGGCATCAAATACTATTTTTGATATTTCAGGATCGAGATTTCCCGTTGGCTCATCTGCTAGTATTATTCGTGGATTATTGGCAGCAGCTCGTGCAATGGCAACTCGTTGTTGCTCACCACCAGATAATTCTGCTGGGCGGTGCGAGGCACGATTTTTAATTCCCATAATATCTAGCAATTCTAATGAGCGAATATTTGCAGTTTTTTGATCAAATCCAGCGATTAATTGCGGGATTGTAATATTTTCAAGAGCTGAAAATTCAGGTAATAAATTGTGGAATTGATAGACGTAACCAATATGAAATCGACGTAATTTTGTGCGCTCTCTGTCCGACATCTTTGAGGTTTTTTTACCACAGATTTCAACTTCGCCAGATTGCGGACGCTCCAATATTCCACCAATATGCAACAGGGTTGATTTGCCTGCGCCTGATGGAGCAATTAGCGCAACAACTTCGCCACTTTTAAGCGTTAAATCAGCGCTTTCAAGTACTTTTACCAATGTTTCTCCTTCGCCAAAATGACGATGAACATTTTCCATTTTTAAAAGAATATTACTCATAACGTAACGCCTCAATCGGCTCATATTGTGCAGCACGCCATGCAGGATAAATCGTTGCGATAAAGCTAAGTCCAAGCGCCATAGCTAAAATGATTGTAATTTCTCCTAAATCTACTTTTGAAGGTAATGTTGAAAGAAAAAACACTTCAGGTGGGAAAAGCCTAACCCCAATAACATCTGAAACCCATGCACGAATATTTTCGGCGTTCGCTGCCAATAATAGTCCAAAAAACGAGCCAATAACAGTCCCCAAAAACCCAATAGATGCGCCAACCATAATAAATATTCGCATAATTGATGCCCGAGTTGCTCCCATAGTCCTAAGAACGGCTATGTCCCTGCCCTTATCTTTTACTCACATTACCAACGAGGAAATTATATTAAAAGCCGCAACCAGAACTATCATTGAAAGAATGACAAACATCACCACTCGCTCAACCTGTAATGCAGAGAAAAATGTTTCATTGCGTTGTCGCCAATCTGTTAAGATCATTGGCATTGAAATAGTGTCATAAATTTTTTGCCGCACTTCATCTAAATTATCTGGATCTTTTATGAACACTTCAAGAGCGGTTGCAAAATATTTCCGCTCATAAGCGGCATCAATTTCTTCGTCAGTTGCTTCAAAATCTGGAGGCTCTACCCCCTCTTTTAAAACATCTTCAAACAATTTGAAATAGGTCTGCGCTTGTTGCATTGGTAAATATACAAAGAAACTATCAAATTCTGCCATGCCTAAATCAAAGATAATATCAATAGGATAAGAGCGGATTTGCGGTGTTGTGCCAAATGGCGTAACTGCTCCTTTTGGATTTACCAAAGTTATCATATCACCTTTTGCAAGACCAAGCTTTATAGCCAACCGATAACCAATAGCCGCTCCATTACTTTGATCCCAACCTTGCCAAGTTCCCTGATCAATGCCCTCAACAAGCATTGGAAGTTTAGAAATAGCATCAAATGTCATTCCACGCACACTAACACCGCTTGATTGGCTATTACCTGATGCAAGCGCTTGCCCTTCAACAAAAGGGAAGGCATGTGTAACATTATCTATTGTTTCTAATTTTATTGCGGTTTCATCATATTCAATAAACCGTTTATCCATTGGATAGGCAATGAAATGACCATTTAGCCCTAATATTTTTGACAATAACTCCTCACGAAAGCCATTCATAACAGACGTTACAACAATCAAAGTAGCAACCCCAATAGCAATGCCTGTAAGGGTTAGGCCTGCTATCACCGAAATAAATGTATCAGAGCGCTTGGCACGTAAATAACGCCCCGCTAGCAAAAATTCAAAGCGTGAAAAAGGTCTTGTTTTGATGTTTTTTATTGTGGCGCTATTGCTCAAACTTTATCCAATCTTTGTGGCTCAATTAAATTTTTTGTGTGCAAAACTATTTCGCTAATCTTGATATTCTCACGCTCGCTTGTTTTGCGGTTTTTTAATTCTGCTTCACCAGATTTAATACCACGAGGCCCAATTACAATCTGATAGGGAATACCTATTAAATCGGCATTAGCAAATTTTGCCCCAGCACCAACATCTCTATCATCATAAAGCACATCAATATTGCTAGCTTTTAGCTGCCTATATAAATCATCACAAGTTGCATCGCACGCATCATCGCCCTTGCGAAGATTAATTAAAATCACCTCAAATGGTGCAACAGGAACAGGCCAAACAATACCATTTTCATCGTGATGTGCTTCAATAATTGCTGGCACAATTCTTGTTAGCCCAATGCCGTGAGAACCCATATGTACCGCAATTTCTTTACCCTGAGCATTAGTAACATTTGCACCCATTGGCTTTGAATATTTATCACCAAAATAAAACAGTTGCCCAACTTCAATACCACGAGCTAATATGCGTTTATCGCTAGGCACATTTTTTTCAAACTCTTCTTTGCTTGTTACATCTTCAGTTGCCGCAAAATGCGAAGTCCAATCAGCAACAATGTCAGATAAATCACTATCATAATCAACATCTATGCTTGGGATTTCTTTATCTAACATATCAGAATGGCAAAATACTTCACTCTCGCCCGTATCAGCTAACACAATAAATTCATGGCTAAGATCACCGCCAATCGGCCCTGTTGCAGCACGCATTGGAATTGCTGGAATGCCAAGCCGATAAAAAGTGCGTAAATATGCAACAAACATCTTATTATAAGATGCGACTGCCCCCTCTTTATCTAAATCAAAATTATAGGCATCTTTCATCAAAAATTCACGTGAGCGCATAGTGCCAAAACGAGGGCGAATTTCATCACGAAATTTCCATTGAATATGATATAGGTTTAGCGGCAAATCCTTATAAGATTTTACTGAAGCGCGAAAAATATCGCATATCATTTCTTCGTTGGTTGGGCCATAAAGTAGGTCTCTATCTTGCCTATCTTTTATGCGCAACATTTCCTTGCCATAATCATCATAACGCCCGCTTTCACGCCACAAATCAGCTGATTGCAAAGTTGGCATTAAAAGTTCAAGCGCCCCTGCCCTATTTTGCTCTTGCTCAATTATTGTTTGCACTTTACGTAGCACTTTATAGCCAAAGGGCAACCAAGAATAAGAGCCTGCGGCTTGTTGTTTAATCATACCAGCACGTAACATTAAACGGTGCGAAACAATTTCTGCTTCTTTTGGTGTTTCTTTAAGAGTGGGTAAAAAATAATTTGATAGGCGCATAAGTTCTCCAAAAAAATAATCGACTCATTAAAATACTTGATAGGTCATGTTTGTAAAGGTCAAGTTATTCGTTGCAACAATCCACCAATCAATGACGTTGGAGTAAAACCAAAAAACGATAAGATAAGCAATTAAGTTGCATGAAGAAATAGCATAACATTGGCTTTACGACCCCAATATGACCTAATTTCTGCTCGTACTGCTCTGTTCATGGATTGTTTCAATTTATCAATATTTGCTAGTCTTTTTTGTGACGTTGAGCGCAATACGCCAGTAATTGCTTTTTCGATTACTTCTTCAAGCTCTTCTTGCCCATCTTGTGGCATTGGCAGACCTAATATTTCAATATCGGGCCCAGAGGTTATTTCACCACGCCTATTAACACAAAGACTAACGCTAACCATAC
Organism: Alphaproteobacteria bacterium; assembly: GCA_024280655.1. Classification (GTDB taxonomy): domain Bacteria; phylum Pseudomonadota; class Alphaproteobacteria; order Rhizobiales; family Devosiaceae; genus S141-66. Next base: position 11,288 of record JAJRPR010000055.1, read on the forward strand.
CACCATGAGAAAGCCGCTTGCGTCCACGAACTCCACTCTCTTTTGGCGTACATAATATATCTCCATCAAGATAGAGTTCGCCAACTGGAATTTCAGCGACAGGATGCTCGCTATTTGGAAATAACCTTACCATATCGCCATTGCGAATAGAGAAAACCTGTTTTATACCTTCGGCCTTGCCCAGTTTTGCGTGCGCTTCAAGATGCATTGCCTCACCATGTACTGGAATTAAAATATCAGGCTTTACCCAATCATAGAGGTTCTTAAGTTCACCGATGCGTGGATGACCTGAAACATGCACCAATTCATCATCATTGGTTATCAGCTTAACACCCTTATCAATCAACTGGTTTTGAATGTCGATTACTTCTCTTTCATTTCCCGGAATTGCCCAAGATGAAAAAATCATCATATCACCAGCATTAAGTTCGATAGCTGGATGCACGCCCCTTGCAATGCGAGAAACTGCCGCTCTTTGCTCTCCTTGCGAGCCAGTGCAAATAAGCACTAACTTATTACGTGGCAAGTGCAAATAGGCATCTTGATCTAAAAATGGCTCAATGCCTTCAAGCATTCCCAATTCACGTGCAATAGTTGTCACTCGGTGTAGCGATAGGCCAGAAAGCACCACTTGGCGATTTGCTTTTTTTGCGGCACGAGCAATAGAAATAATACGTCCAATATTTGAGGCAAAAGTTGTAACCGCAACTCGATGTTTGGCGCTTTTAATTATTTTTTCAAGATTTTTAGCCACGTCTTTTTCAGAAGCACTAATTCCTTCTTTCTTAGCGTTTGTACTATCGCAAATTAACGCCAAAGGAAGCTTATGATCACCTATTTTTTGCAAGCGTTTTTCATCAGTTGGGGGCGAACCAACGGGGTGCGGGTCAAGTTTCCAATCTCCCGTATGAAGCGCTTGCCCGATAGGAGTTTTTATTAGGATTGAATTACATTCAGGGATTGAGTGCGCCATATTTATTGCTTCAATAGTAAATGGCCCCAGATTAAATGGTTTTCCTTGCACCATTTCTCTAACATCAAGATTTGCATCAATATTATTACCAAGCCGCTTTGCTTTAATCATTGCTTTGGTAAAAGGCGTTGCATAAACAGGACTATCAAAACTTGGCCATAGATCAAGCGCTGCACCATAATGATCTTCATGGCTATGCGTTAAAATTAAGCCAAGCACATTTTCTGCTTCGTCTTCTAAAAAACTAGGGTCGGCCATTATTAACTCAATACCGGGTTGATTTGGCCCGCCAAATGTAACGCCGCAATCTAGCACAATCCACTTGCGATTATTTTCAGGGCCAAAACCATAGGCCGCCATATTCATGCCAATTTCGCCAACCCCACCGAAGGGCACAAATACGAGTTCCTCTTGATATTTATTCGCCATTATTTTCCCTTTTATTAGTTGTAGCGCCTAATTGCATATCTCCAGCACTTATATATTGTTTTTCGCCATTTGCTAATTTTATTATCAAGCGGCCAGTTTCATCAATATTTTCAAATATGCCATTAATTGTTATGCCATTATTTATAATAGATATTTCGTTGCCAAGACCTGCAGCATTTTGTTGCCATTGCTTGATTATTTCATGCTCATTCTTCATGAAAACATCAAAGACTTGTACAAAGCTCTCACTCAACGCCATGAATAATTGCTTACAATCTATATCAAGCCCATGCTCATTTAGGCTAGTTGCAGTATATGGCAAACCAGTTGGTGCGCTCGCAACATTTACCCCAAAACCAATTACAATAGCCTGTTTGCCATTTTTGAATGGTTGCATTTCAAGCAAAATCCCAGCCAATTTAGCACCATTAAGCAGCACATCATTTGGCCATTTTAATTTCGCTTCAATTTCCTTATCAAAACCCTTAAGCGCTCTGATAAGCGCAACTCCTGCAACAAAGCCAAGCATGGCGCATTTATTGGGATAAAGCTCTACTTGTAATAAAAGTGAGGTTGCTAAATTATCCTCTAAAGATTGCCAATCACGACCCAAGCGCCCTTTGCCCGCACTTTGCTTTTTTGTAACAAACCAAGTATTTTCATTATGCCCCTGCGTTGCCGCCAACATTGCTTGTTTATTGGTCGAGTTAGTTTCTTCAAATTGCACTAATTTGTAATTTGCCTTTATCGCTAAAGTTGAGAGGCAAAAATCTTTCACTTAAAAAAGGCTAGAAACAGCAGAGCGAGCAATATTTGCCAGCGGAGCGCCAACAGTGAGATAATATGTAATTATAAGAAACCCAGCAATTCCCATTATAAAGCGCAATTCACCTGGAATGGGTGCAAACTGGTGAACCGGTTCATCAAAATACATAGTCTTTATCACTCTAAGATAATAAAAAGCACCAATAGCACTCGCAAGCACACCAATTACTGCTAAAACAAATAATTGCGCTTCAATCGCCGCTAGAAAAACATGCCACTTAGCAAAGAAACCAGCTAATGGGGGCAAGCCAATTAATGAGAACATAAATACTGCAATCATTGCGGCAACAAAGGGTCGTGTTTGCGCTAAACCTGCAAGATCAGAAACATCCTCAACATAAATATTGTCGTATTTTAACGATAGGATAGCGGCAAAAAGACCAAGTGTCATAGTGAGGTAAATTGCCATATAAATAGCAACCCCCTGCACGCCAACTAGCGAGCCAGCGCTAAGCCCAACTAAGGCAAAGCCAATGTGACCAATGGACGAATAGGCAATTAGGCGCTTGAGATTTTTTTGCCCAATGCCTGCAAATGCCGCCAACACCATTGAAGCAATGGATAGGAAAATAATCACTTGTTGCCAATCGCTTGATATTGGCTCAAATCCTTGCGTTACTACACGGATTAACAAGGCTAAAGCTGCAATTTTTGGCGCAGAGGCAAAAAATGCAGTAACAGGAGTTGGCGCACCTTCATAAACATCTGGTGTCCACATGTGAAATGGTACGGCTGAAATCTTGAAGGATAGGCCTGCAAGCAAGAATACTAAACCAAAAACCAGCCCGATTGACCTATCGCCAAGTGCTATGATTTTTGCAATTTCATCAAGTTGTGTTTGCCCAGTAAAGCCATAAACCAGCGAAGCGCCATAAAGCAACATGCCAGGAGATAATGCGCCAAGCACAAAATATTTCAAACCAGCTTCACTAGCTTTTGAACTTTCTCGCTTCATTGCCGCAATAATATAAAGCGATAAAGCCTGCATTTCTAGGCCAATATAAAGCGACATCAAATCATTGGCAGAAATCATTATCATCATGCCAATGGTTGCGAATAAAATAAGCACTGGATATTCAAACTTATCAAGGGCATTTTCATTTGCACTAGAAAGCGAAAGCACTAAGGCAAAAGCAGAACCTGCTAAAACCAAAACTTTCATATAGCGGGCAAAACTATCTTGAATAAAGCCACCATTTAATATTACGCCATCAGATGGAAATACTAATATAAGGGCAGCAACGGCTACTAAAAGTCCGATTGTTACGCCAACAAGACTAGCGCTAACCTGCTTTTTCATAAATACGCCAGCCATAAGAATGGCAAACGCCCCAATGGTTAAAATCAGCTCAGGAAAGATTGGCGCTAATGAAGAAAAGCTAATAATATCAGAGTTCATATCGTATTTTCCTAATGCGGCAATATAGGCTCAGCGCCCATGCCAACTGATTGAGATATTTGATTGACTAATGCTTCAACAGATGGAGCAATAGTGTCAAGAATTGGAGCAGGATAGAACCCAAATAATATCGTCAAGATAAGAAGCGGCACTATCACTGCCATCTCACGAGGGTTCATATCAAGAATGGATTTCAGCGATTCTTTTGTTAATGCACCAAAAATCACTCGTCGATAAAGCCAAAGAGCATAAGCTGCAGAAAGAATAACCCCTAAGGTTGCAACGGCAGCAAACCATACATTAACTTGGAAAATCGCAATTAAAACCAAAAATTCACCTACAAAGCCCGAAGTTCCGGGTAGGCCAACATTTGCCATAGTAAATATCATAAAGGCAAAAGCGTATTTGGGCATTTTTTCAACCAAACCGCCATAGGCCAAAATCTCACGAGTATGCATTCGATCGTAAATAACCCCGACCGAAATAAACAAAGCACCAGAAATAAAGCCATGCGATATCATTTGAAATATTGCGCCCTCAATCCCGTAAACATTAGCGGTAAAAATGCCCATTGTAACAAAGCCCATATGCGCAACAGAAGAATAAGCGATTAGCTTTTTAATATCTGTCTGAACAAGAGCAATTAGCGAGGTTATAATTATTGCGGCAACCGAGAGGAAAAATACGAAATCGGCAAAATAAAGCGATGCGTCTGGAAACATTGGCAATGAAAAGCGCAAGAAACCATAACCGCCCATTTTAAGCAGGATAGCCGCCAAAATTACCGAGCCAGCAGTTGGCGCTTGCACGTGTGCTTCTGGCAACCAACGATGAAACGGCCACATAGGCATTTTGACTGCAAAAGAAGCAAAAAAAGCAATCCACAGCCATATTTGCATTTCGGGTGGGAACTGAACTTTTAATAGTTTTGTAATATCAAGCGTGCCTGCATACCAATACATCGCCATGATGGCTAACAACATTAAAACCGAGCCAACAAACGTATAGAAAAAGAATTTATATGATGCTTGAACACGGTTTTTACCGCCCCATATTCCAATGATAAGGAACATAGGTATTAAACCGCCCTCAAAGAACACATAGAACATTGCTAAATCAAGCGTAGTGAACACACCAAGCATTAGAGTTTCAAGCACAAGGAACGCTATCATATATTCACGAACTCGCTTTGTGACGCTATCCCACCCAGCTAAAATCGCCATTGGCATAAGCAGGCCAGTAAGCACAACAAACAGCACCGAAATGCCATCAACCCCCATGCGATAGCCAATTACATTACCTATCCATTCGTGATTTTGTACAAATTGAAACGAGGTATTTTGCGGGTCAAACATCGACCACATAACTAAAGTAAGAGCAAAAGTAACTAGCGTTGTAACCAAAGCAATGCGTTTAATATTGGCATAGGCTAATTTATCATTTCCTGGTACAATCATTACAAATAGCGCACCTAAAAGTGGCAAAAACGTAATGATGGTGAGAATATTATTGGCAAAAATCATTATATTACCCCCCCTGCAACAACCATCCACGTTAGAAGTGCGGCAATTCCGATTAACATTGCAAAGGCATAATGATATAAATAACCAGATTGCATTTTAACAACTCTGCCAGTTATAGATTTAACTCTACGACCCAAACCCTCAACAATCATATCATCTATCAATTTATCGTCCATTTTCTTCCATAGGTAATTACCAATACGAAATGATGGCTTAACAAAAATCGCATCATATAATTCGTCAAAATACCATTTATTAAGCAAGAACCTATATAGAAACGGCGTGGCTTTTGCCAACTTGTTTGGCACCGATGGCGCAAGCATATACATCCATAAAGCAGTTACAAAGCCTAGCATCATAGCATAAGTTGCTGACCATTTTACCCAAGTTGGCACATTGTGCGCTGCATCAATAATTGCATAACTGATAATGATTGATTGCCCAAAGAAGCCTTCGATATATTTTTCTTTACCAAAGAATTGATCATAGAATAAAAACCCTGCCACTACTGAGCCAATAGCTAATAAATAAAGCGGCATCATCATTGAAATTGGGCTCTCATGTGCTTTTTCATAGGTATGTTGATCGGCACGAGTTTTACCATGAAAGGTCATGTGAATTAAGCGCCAAGAATAAAAGCTGGTAAATAATGCAGCAATAACTAATGACCAAAATGCAAATGTACCTTGCCAGCCATCAACTGCGTATGCAGCTTCAATTATGCTATCTTTTGAGAAGAAACCAGCAAAACCAAATGAAGTTCCCGGAATACCAACACCCGTAAGCGCTAAAGTCCCTATTAGCATCATGGCATAAGTTAGCGGGATTTTTTTGCGCAAACCGCCCATTTTACGCATGTCTTGCTCGTGGTGCATGGCGTGAATTACCGAGCCTGCCCCTAAGAATAATAGTGCCTTAAAGAAAGCGTGCGTGAATAGATGGAAAATACCTGCCGTATAAGCCCCAGCGCCAAGTGCTACAAACATATAACCAAGTTGCGAGCAGGTTGAATAGGCGATTACTCGCTTAATATCATTTTGCACCAAACCAACAGTTGCGGCAAAAAATGCTGTTATTGCGCCAACAATCAAAACAACCGACATTGCAAAGGGAGAAGCATCAAAAATTGGGCTCAAGCGAGCTACCATAAATACGCCAGCTGTCACCATTGTTGCGGCATGAATAAGCGCTGAAACAGGAGTTGGGCCTTCCATAGCATCGGGAAGCCAAGTATGGAGCAAGAATTGTGCAGATTTCCCCATCGCACCCATGAATAATAATAGAGCAACAATAGTTAGCGCATCTAATTCAGCGCCAAAGAAACTCACGGTTACGCTTTTCGCACCATCAACGGCACTAAATGCCGTATCAAAATCAATCGAACCAAGCAACACAAATGCGCCAAATATACCAAGCGCAAAACCAAAATCCCCAACTCTATTTACCACAAACGCTTTAATAGCGGCAGCATTTGCTGAGGGCTTTTTATACCAAAAACCAATAAGCAAATATGAGGCAAGACCAACGCCCTCCCAACCAAAGAACATTTGCAACATATTATCGGCCGTTACCAGCATAAGCATGGCGAAAGTAAATAATGAGAGATAGGCAAAAAAGCGAGAGCGAGATGGATCGTCCGCCATATAACCAATGGAGTATATATGTACGAGCGAGGAAACCGACGTCACAACTACCAACATTACAGCAGTAAGCGTATCAAGGCGCAATATCCAGCGCAAATCCAGATCGCCAACTTGCACCCAGCGCATAATTTCAACTTTAACTACCTCGCCAGCACCCGAGCCAAAAGCTATTGGAATAAAAATTATCCACGAAAGAATAGCAGCTGCAACCAACAAACCAGAAGTGATAATTTCAGAAGCTCTATGACCAATCTTATGGCCAAAAAAACCTGCAATTAATGCCCCAATTAGCGGGAAAAAGACAATCGCCTGTATCATGCCCCTACCCCTTCATCACATTGACATCGTCAACTGAAATTGAGTTACGATTTCTAAAGAATACAACTAATATCGCCAAACCAATCGCCGCTTCTGCCGCCGCCACCGTTAAAATAAGTAAAGCAAAAACCTGCCCCGCTATATCATTTAATGATGCGCTAAAGCCTACGAAATTTATATTCACAGCAAGCAAGATTAACTCGATTGACATAAGAATAATAATGACGTTCTTGCGGTTTAAGAAAATTCCAAAAACCCCGATGGTGAATAATATTGCACCTACGACTAAATAATGTCCAATTTCTATTTCCATCATTGCAAACCCTCACCGCTTTTAACTTTGACCACTTCAACTGCTTTTTTGGGATCACGTGCCACCTGATCAGCAATATCTTGGCGTTTAACATTGGGCTTGTGATGCAAGGTAAGAACAATCGCCCCAATCATTGCAATTAGCAAAATAATTCCTGCCCCTTGAAATAAGAACACATAACGAGTGTATAGAACTTGCCCCAATGCTTTAGTATTTGAAATACTATTATCTATTGGCATTGCGCTTGAACTGGCAATTTCTGGTAACATAATCCAAGAACCAGCAACCAGCACCAATTCTAAAAACAATATTATCCCGATAAATGCCCCTATCGGCATATATTGTAATATGCCTTTTCTCATCTTAGCAAAATCTATATCGAGCATCATCACAACAAACAGAAATAAAACCGCAACCGCACCAACATAAACAATGACTAAAACCATCGCCAAAAATTCAGCGCCAGCAATCAAAAATAGACCTGCCGCATTGAAAAATGCCAATATTAAAAACAACACAGAGTGAACTGGATTGCGTGAGGCAACAACCATCACAGCTGATGGAATCAACACGGCTGAAAATAGGTAGAAAAAGAATAGTGTTAAGGTCATTTTTTCTCTCTCATCGGTACGGTGCGTCTAGTTTAATATTATTAGCCAATTCACGTTCCCATCTATCGCCATTATCTAGCAATTTATCTTTGTCGTAAAATAATTCTTCTCGTGTTTCAGTGGCAAATTCAAAATTTGGCCCTTCAACAATCGCATCAACTGGGCACGCCTCTTGACAAAATCCGCAATAGATACATTTGGTCATATCAATATCATAACGTGTAGTGCGCCTTGTGCCATCTTCATGTACACCAGCTTCAATAGTTATAGCTTGCGCTGGGCAAATCGCTTCGCATAATTTACAAGCAATACACCGCTCTTCTCCATTGGGATAGCGCCTTAGCGCATGTTCACCACGAAAACGAGGTGAAACTGGCCCTTTTTCAAACGGATAATATATCGTTGCTTTTGGCGAAAAGAAATAACGCATTGAGAGGAAAAATGCCGCAACAAATTCTCTCAAAAGCAGTGAATTTAGAAATTGTAATGCTCTCATTTTCTTTTCCTCACGCTAAACCGCCGTTCCAGCCCCAGCCTGTAAGCTGAAGCACTAAGGCCACGACAAAAATCATGAAAATTGAAATTGGTAAAAATACTTTCCAGCCCAAACGCATTAGCTGGTCATAACGATAACGAGGCACAAATGCTTTAACAATAGATACCATAAAGAATACCATGCCAACTTTTAGAATGAACCAAACCATTCCCGGAACCCAAGTAAATGGTGCGATTTCTAGCGGGGCTGCCCAGCCACCCATAAACAAAATCACGGTCAAAGCGCACATTAAAACAATCGACACATATTCACCAAGCATATACATCATATAAGGCGTTGAGCCATATTCGACCATGAAACCCGCAACCAATTCACTTTCAGCTTCTGGTAAATCAAATGGTGGGCGGTTAGTTTCGGCAAGTAAGGATATAAAGAAAATTACAAACATTGGGAATAATGGCAACCAGAACCAATTGAGAAAATTCATCCATGGCACGCCAAGCATATAGGCTAAACCCATTTCACTTTGCGCAATAACAATATCGGTCAGATTAAGCGAGCCAACCAGCAATAGAACCGTAACAATCACAAAACCAATGGATACTTCGTACGAGACCATTTGTGCCGCTGAACGAAGCGCTGAGAGGAATGGATATTTTGAGTTTGATGCCCAGCCGCCAATAATAATACCATAGACGCTAAGCGATGATATGGCTAAAATATATAAAATTCCAACATTAATATCAGCTAAGGCCAGACCATAATCTAGCGGTATAACTGCCCAAGCGGCAAGCGCTAACATCACGGTGATAAATGGCGCTAATAAGAATAAAAATTTGTCAGAAGAAGCAGGGATTGTTGGTTCTTTGAACACAAATTTTAGCAAATCGGCAAACGATTGAAACAGGCCTAAAGGCCCAACCACGTTCGGCCCACGTCGCATTTGTACCGCCGCCCAAATTTTACGATCGGCAAGCAAAATGAATGCAATGAAAATTAACAAGGCAACTAATAATAATAGCCCCTTATAAATAAAACCAACATTTTCGCCCCATCCCAAAAATGGAATGCCAAGCAAATAATCTAAAGCTGAAACTATGAATTCCATTATTTATCCTGCCCCGCTTGTTCTTTTTCACTTTTTTCTCGCTCATTGCCCGCTTGCACGCATTGCCCCATTACTTTTGAAGAACGCGCTATCGGGTTTGTGAGATAATAATTTTTAACCGCTGAAATAAATTCAACATTTTTAACCTTAGCTGGAATTTTCGCCAGCTTTTTAAGTGCAGAAATATTACCTGCCTTTATACCATTAATATTTGCTAAATGCTCATGCTCGCTATATAGCGCTTGGCGCAATTCATTTAGATTATCAAACGGCAATGCTTTGCCCAATTTACCTGAAATAGCACGAATAATCGCCCAATCTTCCTTTGCCTCACCGGGAGGGAAAGTAGCACGGTTGGTAATTTGCACTCGCCCTTCTAAATTAACATAAGTGGCTGATTTTTCAGTGTAAGCACTGGCTGGCAAAATAACATCGGCACGATGCGCTCCAGCATCCCCGTGCGAGCCAATATAGACAACAAAACTTTGCCCCATTGCGCTCATGTCAAATTCATCTGCGCCAAGCAAGAACAACATATCAAGCTCGCCTTTGCCTGCCAATTTGATTTGATCTGCCGAGCAAACGCCGCCATTTTGAGGGGTGAAACCGATATCTAGGCCACCAACTCTGCTTGCTGCATTGTGCAATAAAGCAAAGCCGTTCCAATCGCTCTCTAGCGCACCTGCATTATTTGCAACCATTAATGCCATTGCTAAAATATCACGCCCAAGCTTTTTGCTTTCATCTGCGTGTGAAATTGCATTTTCACCAACAATAATAATAGGTTTTTTGGCTTTCCTAAGAATTTTGTTGAACTTATGCGAGCCAGTTGCCAATGCTTTTAGCGTTTCAACATCATCACCTAAATGCTGGCAATCATAAGTAAGATCAGTTTTTTCACCAACCATCGCAATCGGCATATTATTGTGTAGCCATGCTTTTCTAATACGAGCATTTAATATTGTTGCCTCAATGCGAGGATTAGCACCAATTATTAAAACCGCATCTGCTTCTTCAATGCCAGCAATGCTTGGGTTAAATATATAAGCACTTCTATCAATATTAGCATCAAGCGCTGAATTTATAGGACGGCAGTCAACATTGTTTGAGCCAACAGATGCTAATAATTTTTTGAGCGCATACATTTCTTCAACACCTGCAAGATCACCAGCGATTGCGCCAATATTTTTGCCAGCCTTTTTCATACGCTTGGCAACTGCTCCAAGAGCCTCGTCCCAACTTGCCTCAATCAGCTTTTTGCCCTTTTTAATATAAGGTCTATCAAGGCGCTGAGTTTTTAAGCCGTCCCATATAAAGCGAGTTTTATCTGAAATCCATTCTTCATTTATATCTTCGTTAAGTCTTGGCACAATGCGCATTACTTCTGAGCCACGTGCATCAATGCGAATTGCAGAGCCAACAGCGTCCATTACATCAATGCTATCAGTTTTATGTAATTCCCACGAGCGGGCAGTAAAAGCATAAGGCCTTGAAGTAAGCGCACCAACGGGGCAAAGATCAATTACATTGCCTTGCAATTCGCTTGACATGGCGCGTTCAATATAGGGGGTGATTTCAGCATCTTCGCCACGCCCCAAAAGGCCTAATTCGCAAACTCCAGCAACTTCGGTTGTAAAGCGCACACAACGAGTGCAATGAATACAACGTGTCATTATGGTTTTAATTAATGGCCCTAGATATTTCTCATCGACAATGCGCTTTTTCTCTTCATAGCGAGACCTATCAAAGCCAAAAGCTATCGCTTGATCTTGCAAATCACATTCGCCACCCTGATCGCAAATTGGGCAATCTAGCGGGTGATTTATAAGTAAAAACTCCATCACCCCTTCACGTGCCTTTTTAACCATCGGGCTATTGGTAAACATTTCTGGCGGTGAGCCATCAGGTGCTGGGCGTAAGTCTTTAACTCCCATAGCGCAAGAAGCTTGTGGCTTTGGTGGTCCGCCCTTAACTTCAACCAAACACATGCGGCAGTTTCCAGCAACTGAAAGACGTTCATGATAACAAAAACGAGGAATTTCTTTGCCAGCCGCTTCTGCCGCTTGCATTAATGTGAAGTGATCTGGAACTTCAATCAATTTGCCATCAACTTTAATTTGCGCCATGCCCTAAACCCCTATTCCGCCGCAATGGAGCTAACAGCTCCATCTTTGTCAGAATTATAAGTGTAATCATCAATTCTTTTTTCAATTACGTGTCTGAAATTTTTAATCAGCCCTTGAATTGGCCATGCCGCCGCATCGCCAAGCGCACAGATTGTATGCCCCTCAATTTGCTTAGTAATATCAAACAACATATCAATTTCACGTTTTTGCGCCCTGCCCTCAACCATACGTTCCATAATGCGCATCATCCAGCCAGTGCCTTCACGACAAGGCGTGCATTGCCCACAACTCTCGTGCTTATAAAAAGCAGACAAACGCCAAATTGCTTTAATAATATCGGTGCTATTATCCATTACGATAACTGCGGCAGTGCCTAGAGACGAGCCAACTTCTTGCAATCCATCAAAATCCATTGTTGCATCGGTAATTAAATCAGCTTTTACCATAGGAACGGACGAGCCACCGGGAATTACTGCCAAAAGATTATCCCAACCGCCACGAATACCACCGCAATGTTTATCAATCATTTCCTTGAAATTAACGCCCATTTCCTCTTCGAAAGTGCTCGGATTATTCACATGTCCTGAAACACAAAATAATTTTGTGCCAGTATTATTCTCACGTCCAAAACCTGCAAACCAATCGCCACCACGTCGTAATATTTCTGGAATAACAGCAATAGATTCTACATTATTAACGGTTGTCGGGTTGCCATAAATACCAATACCAGCGGGGAAAGGTGGTTTTAAGCGTGGTTGGCCTTTTTTGCCTTCAATACTTTCCATCATGGCGGTTTCTTCACCACAAATATAAGCCCCTGCCCCGTGATGCACAATAATATCCAAATCCCAGCCATGAATATTATTCTTGCCAATCAATTTAGCATCATAAGCTTGCTCAACTGCCGCCTCTAAACGTTGGCGCTCACGCATAAATTCACCACGCACATATATAAATGCCAAATTCGCGTCCATACCACGAGCGGCAAGCAAACAACCCTCAATCAAAAGATGCGGATCATGGCGTAAAATTTCTCTATCTTTACAAGTACCGGGCTCGGACTCATCGGCATTGACTAATAGGTAATGCGGACGACCATCACTTACTTTTGGCATGAACGACCATTTTAGACCAGTTGGAAAACCAGCACCGCCTCGACCACGTAATCCTGATGCTTTAACCTCATCGGTTATCCAATCACGACCTTTTTCAACTAGCTTTTTAGTGCCAGACCATTGACCACGTGATTTTGCGCCCTTTAAGCCCCAATCATGTTGGCCATAGAGATTAGTAAAAATGCGATTTTCATCTCTCAACATTATTTATCTCCCTTTACCAGCTTCTTGGCCTGAGCAACCCAATTATCACGATCAATACGACCCTTAAACGAAAGCGCATCATCTATCTTTGTTATATCTGTTTTTTTGAAATCAGCCACTTGCTTAAAAGTAGTTATACCTAATTTATTGAGTTTTTTCTCTAAAACTGGCCCAACGCCTGAAATTAGCTTGAGATCATCTTTTTTGCCTTTAGGCGTTGCAAAGAGGCTAGCGCTTTTGGCTTTTGCCTTTGCAGGCTTTTTTGCGGCTTGGCGTTTAGGAGTTTTTATTTGAATATCCAGCAAACTAGTTTGCCCATTAAGCGCTGCTGAATATTGCCGCCCAATTTGCGGGCCTGGTGCGATTGTATCGCCCTTATCAGCTGCGAACGCCGCTATAATTTCTTCTAATCTATCTGGTGTTAAATCTTCATAAGTATCAAAGCCAATCGTTACCATTGGCGCATTTACACATGCGCCAGCACATTCAACTTCTTCCCAACTTAAAGTGCCGCCTTCATTTAGCTCATGTGCTTTTTTGGCAATTTTATTTTGACAAACCGAGCGCAGAGCTTCAGCACCACGCAACATGCAAGGCGTTGTGCCACAAACCTGAATATGCGCCTTTGTGCCAACTGGCTGTAATTGGAATTGCGTATAAAAAGTCGCGACTTCAAGCGCACGAATATAAGGCATTTTTAGCATATCGGCAATTTTCTCAATCGCTGGTTTGCTTACCCAGCCTGTTTGCTCTTGCGCACGCATAAGTAGCGGAATAATTGCCGATTGCTGGCGACCTTTTGGATAAAGCGCTATGCGTTTTTTTGCCCAAGCGCCATTCTCCTTAGAAAAGGTAAAATTCTTTGGTTGCACATTATCATCTGCTAGGCGACGCACACTCATCGATCAATTTCTCCAAACACAATATCTAACGAGCCAAGAATAGCTGCAACATCTGCCAACATATAACCACGAGAAAGGAAATCCATCGCACTAAGATGTGCATAGCTTGGCGGCTTTACTTTACAGCGATATGGCTTATTGCTGCCATCTGAAATAAGATAGACCCCAAACTCACCCTTTGGCGCTTCAATAGCCGTATAAATCTCGCCCTTTGGCACTTTATACCCCTCAGAAAACAATTTGAAATGATGAATAAGAGCTTCCATAGAACTATTCATATCATCACGCTTTGGCGGTACAATTTTCCCATCGCTTGAGGAAACCGCAGTTTTGCCTTCCGATGAATTTAATAAGTCAATGCACTGACGCATAATCTTGGTAGATTGACGCATTTCTTCCATACGAATGAGATAACGATCATAATTATCACCATTTTTGCCAACAGGAATATCAAAATCCAAACGCTCATAACACTCATAAGGCTGGCTTTTGCGTAAATCCCACTTAGCACCAGAACCACGCACCATAACGCCAGAAAAACCCCATTTCCAAGCGTCTTCTAATGAAACAGTGCCAATATCAACATTGCGTTGTTTGAAAATTCTATTGCCAGTTAAAAGCGTTTCAATATCATCGCACACTTTAAGAAACGGATCACAAAATGCTTCAATATCATCAATCAGCTCTTGCGGTAAGTCCTGATGTACACCTCCGGGGCGAATATAGGCGGCGTGCATACGAGAGCCACAAGCTCTTTCATAAAACACCATAAGAATTTCACGTTGCTCAAAACCCCAAACAGGTGGCGTTAGCGCACCTACATCAAGAGCTTGGGTAGTAATATTGAGCATGTGTGACAATATTCTACCAATTTCTGAATAAAGCACCCGAATTAATTGCCCACGCATTGGCACTTTAATATCAAGCATATTCTCAACCGCTAGCGCATAAGCATGTTCTTGGTTCATTGGCGCAACATAATCAAGCCGATCAAAATATGGCACGGCTTGCAAATATGTTTTTTGCTCAATTAGTTTTTCAGTACCACGATGCAACAGGCCAATATGCGGATCAACCCGCTCGACCACTTCACCATCAAGCTCAACAATCATACGTAAAACACCATGCGCTGCAGGATGTTGCGGGCCAAAGTTAATGTTAAATGTGCGCATTGAATTATCAGTCATTAGGTTTTTCCCTCTGCTTTTTCGTCACCCGGAAGGACATAATCTGTTCCCTCCCACGGTGAGAGATTATCAAAGGTGCGAAATTCTTGTGTTAATTTCACAGGCTTATAGACCACACGTTTTTGCTCTGCATCATAAAATAATTCAACATAACCTGAGGGCGGGAAATCTTTACGTAAAGGATAACCGCTAAAACCATAATCGGTTAATAAGCGGCGTAAATCTGGGTGGCCTGAAAACAAGATGCCAAACATATCATATGCTTCACGCTCATACCAATTCGCGCCCGGAAATAAATCGGTTGTTGAAGGGACAAGGCTTTCTTCATCTGTTTCAACCTTTACTCTAATGCGAAGGTTTCTAACAGGGCTAAGCAGGTGATAAACCACCTCAAAGCGCATTTCACGCCCCAAATAATCAACCCCACAAATATCGATAATAGAAATGAATTGGCATTGATTATCATCATGCAAAAACTGCATAACCTTCACGATATCATCACGATTGGCAAATAATGTTAATTCGCCCCGAACAATAGTAAAATGCTTAACCTCATCGACCAGTTTAAGCGCAATATATTCACCAAGTTCTTTTAGAGTTTCGTCCATAATCTATCTTTCAATCGTTCCTGTGCGCCTGATTTTCTTTTGCAGCATTAAAACGCCATATAAAAGAGCCTCAGCGGTTGGCGGGCAACCCGGCACATAAATATCAACTGGAACAATCCTATCGCAACCACGAACCACTGCATAAGAATAATGGTAATATCCACCTCCATTGGCACAAGAGCCCATAGAAATTACATAACGAGGCTCTGGCATTTGGTCATAAACTTTTCTTAAAGCTGGTGCCATTTTATTAGTTAGAGTGCCAGCAACAATCATCACATCAGATTGACGAGGCGAGCCACGAGGCGCAAAGCCTAATCTTTCGCAATCATAGCGAGGCATAGCCATTTGCATCATTTCAACCGCACAACACGCCAAACCAAATGACATCCACATAAGCGAGCCAGTACGAGCCCAATTTATCAATTCATCGGTTGAAGTAACCAAAAAGCCTTTATCTGCCAACTCATCATTAACATCAGTAAAAAACGGATTATCAGCGCCAATCGGCTTGCCTGTATTTGGGTCTATAATTCCCTTAGGAGCAGGAGCTATCAATACATTATTGTCGCCGTTGGTCGCTACATTCTTTCTTGCGTTCACGCCACGCAGGCTGCCCGACCTCGACACCCCCGCCGTTGTTTTATTACTCGAATTTTGACCGCCTAATCCCATTCCAAAGCCCCTTTACGCCATTCGTAGATAAAACCAATGGTAAGCACCGATAAGAATATCATCATTGAGACAAAGCCAAACCAGCCAACATCTCTAAATGCTACTGCCCACGGGAATAAAAATGCCACCTCAAGATCAAAAATGATAAAAAGAATGGCCACCAAATAGAATCGGGCATCAAATTTCATGCGAGCATCGTCAAATGGTTCAAAGCCACATTCATAGGCGGATAATTTTTCGGGGTCTGGGTTTTTCACTGCAATGATAAATGGAGCGACTAGCAATGCTAGTCCGATAATCGCTGAAAGCCCAATAAAAACAATAACAGGCAAATAATCTAATAGTAATTCGTTCATTTTCAAATCCGACTATATTACAATCTATATTACAGTGATGCAAAAGCAAAGAATCAAGTTGATAAGATTGCGCAAAGCAATATTAATCTACATTTGCAGGGCTTAGCGCAGCACAGACATTGTTGCAAGCAAAGAACGATGTTTTTGACAAATTTCTTTAGATAACTTTTTGCCAAAAAATGACAAAAAAAAGCTCCCTAAGTATAGTACCTAAGGAGCTTGAGTATAATATTGAAATTATATCTAAACCATTTTAAAATGATTTAGATATATTAGTTATTTCGTTCACGCTATTCTTGCTCCGCAAGACCTACACGGGTGCAAAGACGTACACGGGTGCAGCGCATAAGCGCTGGGCGCTGTTTGCACCTTGATAGCACAATCAAAATTAATTTGATTATGCTATATTAAATTGTTCTTATTGTAAGTGCCACAATAATCCAGCACTTATTCTTGTTGAATCTGGCGCAGCGCCCCAAGCTCCAGTTCCTAAAACTTCGGCACGTACACCAACTTGATCAATTAGGATAGCCTCAGCTCCGCCACCAAAAGCATACGAGCCAACGCCATCTACAAGACCGCCGCCACCTGCTCCATAAACCATTATAGTATCATTTATTTCATAACCAACTTTGCCAAGCATTAGCGCATCATAAGTCATTGTCGGAGCAAATTTCGCACCAACCTGCATTTCTGCACCAACTAATATAGCATCAGTCACAACAAAATTAGCACCTGCAATACCGCCAGCGCTCGCATTCATAGTTGGATCCATAATAGCGCCACCGTAAGCACCAACATAGAAGCCTTCAAATTGTGAAAGAGCATAATAATCAGATTGTGCTAGAACAGCACTAGAGGAAATGCCAAAAGCCGCTATTGCAATTAATGTTTTTTGTAAAATTTTCATTTGTAAGCTCCATTATAGATATCCCTCATTAGATAGCTTTTGATACAAAGTTTCAATGAAATGTTAACTAATTGGCTAACGAATGGTTAATGCTTGAGATGGCAGAGCAAGCAACCTAGCGAGATATAGAGTGGGAAAAGAAAATGGTGGGGTGTTCCGCCTACGGCTACGGCGGACAAGCGGGGTCAGGTAGAGTTGCGTGGCGCACGCCCCCCGAAGCTAGAAGAGCGTAGGGTGTGAACGCAAGAAAGAGCGAACGACCACAACAGGCAAGGTAATACCCCCATATTTAGGGGCGTTTATAAGTAGAGTGTTTTAAGTAGCCATTATGGCTAGCTTTTGTTTTGGCGTTATGCCGCCGATAGCCATGTTAGGCCTGTCGTTATTATATGTCCAGAGCCACTTTGTGGCTGA
>JAJRPR010000056.1 GCA_024280655.1 Alphaproteobacteria bacterium
ATCGTCCCCCATTTCAGGAGTTGCAACAAGTAACTGCCCTTTAAGCGAATTTGGCATCAAATTACTCCAAATAATGATTATCAATATGATAATAAGAATTAAGGCATAAAATCATGTCTATTAAAAGCCTTAATCACAAAACTATGAACAATGATTAATTTACCAATTATACTTATTACTATAAGACAATCACATTACTTTAATTTTTGAGATATTTATGAAACACATAATATTTATAATATTTGCTATTTTATTATCTGTTAATAGCGCAAAATCTGCCCAAAGCAAATGGGTAGATATGGGGCTTGATGCAAAAATAAGGCTAATATCTAGCAATAAAATTGACGATAATGGTTTTTCTCTTGTTGGTATTGAAATCAAAATGCCAAAAAACATAAAAACCTATTGGCGAATTCCGGGTGAGACAGGTATTCCCTTACAACTAGATTTTTCAAGCATTGATGGTGTTAAATCATATAAAATTTTTTGGCCATACCCTCTTAGAGAGACTAAATATGGCACGCAAGATTATGTTTATTATGGATCAATAATTTTCCCAATCATGCTTGAACTAGATAAAAATACAAAAAACATAAAGGCGGATGCTTTTTTAGGAATATGCGCCAATATTTGCATTCCTGTTAACACCAGCCTAGAGCTTGAATTGGATTTCAATAAAATTGATAGAGCAAATTCTATTAGGCTAGAGCAAGCATTAATAGACACTCCAATAGTTTGGGAAAAACAGGTTCAGGCCTTTGGAGATGTGCAATTTAATAAAACATCTGGAACTCTTGAAATTGAAATAAACCAAGATATTATTTCACCAGATTTAGTAATTTTGGATAATGGCGATTTATCAACCCTATTTTCAGAAGTAAGGCTTATTTCCCCAAACAAGCTTTCTTATCAGCTGCAAAACATTAAAAAAGCTGAAGCGCTAGCAAAAAAGCCCCTACGCATTACTTTTATGACAGATCAAGGGGCTTATGAATTAGAAAAAGAAATTAAGCTAATTGACTGATTGTTTTATTTTGGGCACATTTTTGCCAAACTGTTTCATTAGCACAATTTTAGATTTAATTAATGTACACAATGAGACTGTTAATTAGTATTTATTTCTGTTACAAGGACATTTCTTTTGCCCTTGTAGGGATAAAGTGATTGATAGATATTTAGTTTGAGTTTGTTTGAGTTAGGGGTTTAACCTATGAATAAGGTATTTGCGAAGAGAAATATGGCAAGAAAAGACATTGTAAAAATTATAAAAATTTCAAGCCTTGTAGTAGCTTTTGCGGCCTTAGGCGCTTGTACTTCAAGCTCTCTTTTTGGCTCGAATGATGCAAATAATGCAGATAGCATCGCATTAGCAAATGCTGAAATAGATCAAAGCGCATTAGCTCAAGCTCCAATGACAGCCCTACCTGCTATCGCAACACAATGCCCGCCAATTAAAGTTAAAATGGGTGGCGGGGCACTATTTTCTTATGCCAATAATAAAATTGGTGATGCCAGATCATTAATATATCAGGCGAGAATAGATAATCAGTCTCGTAATTGCGTAGTTTCAAATGGCCTCATCACCGTTAAAATGGGCGCTGTCGGTCGAGTATTGCTTGGCCCTGCTGGCTCAAAAAGCCAAGTTACATTACCTCTACGCTTTGTTGTGGAGCGAGATGATATTGCAGTATTTTCACAAAAATACGATATTCCCGTAACGATAACACCACCCAATCAATCAGAAGAATTCATCAAAGTGGTTGAGAATGTAGCAATTCCATATATTGGTGGCGAAAATATCGTGATTTGGGTTGGCTTTGATACTAAAGGCTAGTCTTTAGTATTTATTTTTTGTTTGTAACAATAATTTTATTGACGAATAGCATATAATTTAGCAAAATAACCTATCTGCGGGAGAGTTTGGATTTTCCCAACGCCGAAGGAGCAAGCACCCCGCTAAACTCTCAGGCAAATGGACCGCAGATAATATAAAACTCTGGAAAGCAGATTTTTTAGATATAAATATCTCACCGACGGAGTAACCATTTCTTTAATGGGAATCTCTCAGGTTCAAAAGACAGAGGGGGCAAAATGGCAAAGGACATCACTCTTATGCTTTTATGTGTCTATTTTTGATCGGGGTCTATAAATGAATAATAATCAACAACTAATAAAAACCAGCCTTTATGACTTACACATAGAGCACGGCGCTCGCATGGTGAGTTTTGCAGGTTATGAATTGCCTATCCAATATAAAGGTATTGTTGCAGAGCATAATCACACAAGAGAGCAAGCAAGCCTATTTGATGTTTCGCACATGGGGCAGATTATTATTAAAGGTGAGGATTTCGCTAGCACCGCTAAAGCGCTTGAGGCAATTATTCCTGCAAATATTATTGATCTTGAACAAGGTGATATGCGTTACTCAGTATTGCTAAATGAAAATGGCGGCATAATTGATGACCTCATCATCACAAGACCAACCGATGAGCAAGCATCTGATGGCACAATTTTTATTGTCGTTAATGGCGCAACAAAAGCTAATGACTTCAAATTTATGCAAGAAAACCTTGCAAAAGAAATAGAAATATCTTTTGAGAAAAATAAATCTCTATTGGCTCTACAAGGACCAAAAGCTGCAAGCGTGCTTTCTCGTTTTTCTGATATTGGCGAAAAACTAAGTTTCATGCAATCAGATGCAACAAGCATTAAAGGCATAAAGTGCAATATTTCACGTTCGGGTTACACAGGAGAAGATGGTTTTGAAATCTCGCTAAATGATAAAGACGCATCAAAATTAGCCAACACCTTACTTGATGAACAAGAAGCTGAATTTGCAGGTTTAGGGGCTCGTGATAGCTTACGCCTTGAAGCTGGGCTTTGCCTTTATGGGCATGATATGAATGAAAAAATTGATCCGATAAGTGCTAGTATAATTTTTGCGATTGGCAAGCACCGCCGACTTGAAGGTGGGTTTATTGGTGATAAGAAAATTCAAAACATCTTAAAAGATGGTGCAAAGCAAAAACGAGCGGGCATTATTTTTGAAGGTCGAATGCCAGTTCGTGAAGGAGCAAAGCTAGTTGATGAACAGGGCAATGAAATTGGAAATATTACTTCAGGAACTTTCTCACCCATATTGCAAAAACCAATCGCTATGGGTTACTTACCAATAAAGAGAGCCAAAATAGGCACAAAAATCACTGCCATTGTGCGCAACAAACAAGTAAATGGCGAAATCGTAAGAATGCCATTTGTAGCAAATAATTATGTAAGAGCATTTTCAGGATAAGTGTATGCGGTTATCCGGTTCGAAAATGCGACCAAAATTAGGGGAAATTAAATGAAATATACTAGCGAACATGAATATGTAAAAACTGAAGGTGATATTGGCACTATTGGCATATCAGATTATGCACAAAACCAGCTTGGCGATATTGTTTTTGTCGAACTGCCTGAAGTTGGCAAAGCCTTTAACAAGGGCGATGAAATTGCAGTAATTGAATCAGTAAAAGCGGCAAGCGAGCTTTATGCGCCTATTAGCGGCACAATTACCCAAATCAACGAACAGCTAGATATTGAGCCAGCACTAGTAAATTCTTCGCCTGAGGATAAGGGCTGGATTTTCAAAATCAAACTTAACAATGCTAGTGAGCTTGATGATTTAATGGACGAAGAAGCATACGCTTCTCATATTGGCTAGGACAATAAAATGCGCTATCTCCCTCATTCGAAAAACGAACGCCAGCAAATGCTCAACAGCATTGGCATAATTTCTGTTGATGAATTATTTGCATCAATCCCTAAATCTGCTATCAAACAGGGGCAGTTTGATTTACCCACCCATAAGGGTGAATTTTTGGTGGCGCAGCATTTAAGCGATTTGGCAAAGAAAAACCTAAGCGCAAATGATGTACCATTTTTCATCGGTGCTGGTGCTTATCATCATCATGTGCCAGCCTCTGTTGATCATCTTATCCAGCGTTCAGAATGGCTAACCGCCTACACGCCATATCAACCAGAAATTTCGCAAGGCACATTGCAAGCGCTCTTTGAATTTCAAACCCAAGTCGCAACCCTTATGGGAATGGATATTGCCAACGCCTCAATGTATGATGGCTCAACCGCCACGGCCGAAGCGGCATTAATGGCAAAACGCATTACAAGACGCAAAAAAATTATTCTTTCGGGTGGCCTACATCCGCAATATCGTGATGTAGTCAACACATATTTAGATAATGGCAAAGATCTCATCACATTAGATTCTACTCCAGACGGACAGGGCAATATTTTAAGCCAAATAGACGAACAAACCGCAGCAATTATTGTGCAAACACCAGATTATTTTAGCTCTTTACGTGATGTTAAACAACTCGCAGATGCGGCACACGAAAAAGGCGCTTTGCTAATTGTTGTTATTACCGAAATTATCTCACTTGGTCTGCTTGAAGCTCCGGGAAATTTAGGCGCTGATATTGTGGTTGCTGAGGGTCAATCTTTAGGCAATTCGCTCAATTTTGGCGGGCCCTATCTTGGGCTGCTCGCCACAAGAGCAAAATTCACTCGACAGCTTCCGGGTAGGCTTTGCGGGCAAACTATTGATAGCGCAGGGCGGCGTTCTTATACGCTCACTCTTTCAACTCGTGAACAACATATTAGACGAGAAAAAGCCACCTCAAATATTTGCACCAATGCAGGGCTTTGTGCGCTAGCTTTTTCTATTCATCTCACATTGCTTGGTGGCACTGGACTAACAAAATTGGCCAAGCTCAATCATAAAATGGCTCGTGAATTAGCGAATGAACTCGATAAAATTCCTAATATTAAAGTGCTAAATAATAGCTTTTTTAATGAAATGGTTGTGCGGCTTCCAAAAGCCGCTAATGAAATAGTCAATAATTTAGCCAACAAAAATATTTTAGCAGGCATGCCGCTTTCAAGGCTTGAACCAGACAATAAACAAGTTGAAAACCTGTTGATTTTGGCTGCAACCGAATTAACTTCGAGCAAAGATATAAAAACGCTGTGCCAAGCTTTGAGGGAGGAACTGCTATGAACATGAATTCAACAGGTCGCCCTACTTCTGCCAATCAACAAACCGAAATAAATTCAGCAGCTCTTTTACCAGGTGAACCTCTGTTATTTGAAGTTGGTCGCCTAGATAGTTCTGGTGTTGATTTACCAGAAGTGCAAATTGACAATGATTTTTTAGGCGGGTTTGAGCGCCAAGAAAAATTACAATTACACGGTCTTTCAGAGCCAGAAACTATGCGCCATTATGTGCGCCTTTCTCGTCTAAATATTTCAATAGATGCTTCCATATATCCGCTTGGCTCTTGCACCATGAAGCATAATCCTCGCCTAAATGAGCAAATGGCACGCCTAAATGGCTTTGCTAATATTCACCCAT
>JAJRPR010000057.1 GCA_024280655.1 Alphaproteobacteria bacterium
GCGCTTGATAGTTGCTGCATCGTGCAATGGCTTTAGCGCCACAACTAATTGCGCCGTTGAGCAGTTTGGATTGGCAATAATATTGCGCCTGTTGCTTTTTGACATATATATTTCAAGCTCATCGCCATTAACTTCAGGCACTATCAAAGGTACATTAGAATCATAGCGAAATGCGCTAGAATTATCGATAACAATAATTCCCATTGCACCTAACCTATCAGCCCATTTTTTAGCAATGTCCGATCCTGCCGACATAAGACAAAAATCAACCCCGCTAAAATCAAAATTATCTAGCACCTGACATTTAAGGACTTTATCACCATAAGAAACTTCACGCCCTATTGATCGAGAAGAAGCCAGCGGAATAACTTCACTGGCTGGGAAATTACGCTCGGCCAAAATATTGAGCATTTCTTGCCCAACATTTCCACTAGCACCAACAATGGCAACTTTATAAGTCATGTCCTGTCCTTTAGAAATATTTTATCTTGCTATAAAGCGAAAATATAATTTTTACTAGCAACAAAATTTAATCAGCTTCTAAAAAACCTATTCTAGCTTCTAAGAATTGCACCAGTTGCTTTTTCAACTGCTTTAATTATCGCCGCTGAAATGATCTCAATCTCTTCATCTGTTAGTGTTTTATCTTTTGGCTGAATAATAACTTCAATAGCTATTGATTTCTTATCTTTATCAAGACTACCACCCTCAAATACATCAAAAATATTTACCTGAGAAATCATTGCCTTATTTGCATTTTTCGCAGCTTTGATAATATTAGCGCCAGCAATATCCTTATCAAGCACAAAGGCAAAATCACGTTTTAGCGCCATTAGATCAGACAGAACTATTGGTGGCTTGCTTTTGGTGGCTTTTTTACGTGGCTTTGGCAGCGCATCTAAATTCGCTTCAAATGCTACAATAGGCCCTTCAAGGTCAAATTTTGCTAAAATACTTGGGTGTATTTCACCAAAATGCCCTAAGATATTTTTTGGTCCTAATTGCACTTTAGCCGAGCGTCCCGGATGTGCCCAAATAGCAGGTTCTGCAATAATTTGCGCCTTTTCAATATCTTGCCCCAAAACATCAAACATCGCCGCCAAATCTGCCTTTATGTCGTAAACATCTAATTTTTCAACCTTGCTTTGCCAATGACGGCCCGCGCCATTTATCTTTGCGCTACCATAACGAATGGCAGAGGCATAATTTTTTTGACCCATCTCGCTATCATCTAGAAATATCTGTCCAACCTCAAATATAGCACCGTCAGAAAACCCACGGTTTATATTGCGAGAAGCAGCACGTAAAAGCGAGGGTAAAAGCGAGGGGCGCATATCGCTCATGTCATTTGCAATGGCATTTGCTAGGCGCAATGATTTATCGCCGCCGCCAAATAATTTTGCATCTGTCTGGGATATAAAAGAATAAGTAATTGCTTCTTTTAACCCACGAGTTGCCAGCGCTCGCCTTGCAAGGCGGCGGTTATTTTGTGAAGGAGTAAGCATTTTTTTAGCCACGCCACTTAGCGCAGGTAAAGGCTCAACAGGAATTTTATCAACCCCAACCATTCGCATTACTTCTTCAACAATATCCGCCTTTTGCTCAATATCAGGCCGCCATGTTGGCACAGCAATTTTAACTATTTCACCCGAGCCAGAAAGCCAAAAACCAAGCCTTGTAAGAATGACCTTTATTTCAGCATACGAAATTTTTAACCCCGTTAGGCGCTCTATTTCTGCAAGTGGAAAACTAATAATTTTCTCACTCGGCAGTTTCTCGCCAGCAATTTTAATTTCACAAGCCTCACCCCCACAAATTTCTAAAATCAACTTAGTAGCTAACTCAATCCCATCACGGGTTGAACTTGGATCAACATAGCGCTCAAAACGATATCGAGCGTCAGAATTAATGCCAGTTTTACGACCAGTTTTAGCAATATTTATCGGATCAAACCACGCACATTCAAGCAAAACATTTGTAGTGTTTTCATCGCTTGAGGTTGAGGTGCCGCCCATAATACCACCAAGCCCAATAGCACCGCTATCATCAGCAATGACGCACATAGTCTCATCAATTTTATAGCTCTTATTATCAAGCGCTTCTAGCTTTTCACCTTGTTTGCCCATGCGAGCATGAAGCGTGCCTTTAAGTTTATCAGCATCAAAAACATGCAGCGGACGACCTCTATCATAGGTGATGAAATTTGTTATATCGACCAGCGCATTTATTGGGCGCAAGCCAATGTCACGAAGGCGCTGCTGTAGCCAGTTAGGAGAGCTAACATTTTTAATATTTTTAATTAAACGCCCAGCAAAAAGCGGACAAGCTGGCTCTTTCTCATCATCAAAACGCAATTCAATGGAAGTGGTAGTTTCGCCAGCGCTAGCAGGAATTGCCTTTATTGGCTCATCTTTAAGATTGCCAATTCCTGTTGCTGATAGATCTCGTGCAATACCAAAAACCGAAGCACAATCTCCACGATTGGGGGTAATGGCAACGTCTATCATCACATCGTCTATTTTCATATAATCAACATATTTCACACCAAGCGGCGCGTCATCAGGCAACTCAATAATGCCATCATGGTCATCTGAAAGCAGCAGTTCTTTTTCAGAACACATCATGCCATTGCTTTCTTCGCCACGAATATTACCCTTTTTAAGTGTAAAATCGCTACCGGGAATATAGATGCCCGTAGCAGCAAAAACCCCCATCATGCCAGTTTTAGCATTTGGCGCACCGCAAACAACTTTTGTCGGCTTGCCCCCCTTGCCATCATCCACCAACAAGATTTGCAATTTATCAGCATTAGGGTGTTTTTTCGCCTCGATAACTTTGGCAATGGTGAAATTCTCAAGTATTTTTGCTTGGTCGATCACTTCCTCAACCTCCAATCCAATCATGGTAAGAGTATCGATGATTTCCGCATTACTTGCATCGGTTGATAGGTGGGTTTTGAGCCAGTTTATTGTGAATTTCATATTATTGTGCCTGTCGTGGTAGTGGTTGTTCTGTCGTCATTGCGAGACCAGCTTGTGCGGCGTGAGCACAAAAAAGTGCGAAGCAA
>JAJRPR010000058.1 GCA_024280655.1 Alphaproteobacteria bacterium
CAAAAGCAAATAGCTTTGTTTCAGAAATTATGGAAACAATAATTATCATTGTTCAAGCTTTAATAATTGCTCTGGTTTTTAGGACATTTTTGTTCCAACCATTTTTCATTCCAACAGCCTCTATGCAATCATCTTTAATGATAGGTGATTATTTAATGGCATCTAAATATACATGGGGTTATGGGCGTTATTCTTTTCCTCTTGGTATTATTCCATTTAATGGTCGTATTTTTGAGCGCACACCAAATCGTGGTGATATTGCGGTTTTTAGACCCGTTACTGAAAAGGACCCCTATATAAAAAGACTTATTGGACTTCCGGGGGATAAAATTCAGGTTAAAGAGGGCAGGCTCTATATCAATGGAGAGGTAACTAAGCGTGAAGAAATTGGCAAAGCGCAAGACAAAGATAGTAGAGGTTATATTATTCCAGTTACTCAATATCGTGAAACTTTGCCCTCTGGTGTTTCTTATACTATTCAAGAAATTTCAGATGAGCAAAGATTAGATAATACGCAAGAATATATAGTGCCAGCAGGGCATTATTTTATGATGGGAGATAATAGAGATAGATCAGCTGATAGTCGCATTTTAAGTTCAGTTGGTTATGTTCCAGCAGGTAATTTAATAGGCAAAGCTGAGGTTAGATTTTTCTCAATTACCGATAATATTGCTCCTTGGAAAATCTGGCTTTGGCCAAAAAATGTTCGTCTAGATAGAATGTTTGAATCGGTTTATCAATGAGCCAAATCTCACAAGAAAAAGCCCTAAGCGATTTTGAAAAAAAACTAGGCTATAGTTTTTCAGACAGGGGTTTTCTTGAAAAAGCGCTCACTCATACTAGTGCAATTTCGCCAGCAAAGAGAATTGAATATTCTTATCAACGCCTTGAGTTTTTAGGAGACCGTGTGTTGGGACTTGTGATTTCTGATATATTAATCAAGCGGTTTCCACTAGCAAATGAGGGCGAGCTTTCACGTACTCTCAACTCATTAGTGCGAAAAGAAACCTGCGCAAAAGTTGCGCAAATAATTGACCTTGGAAAATTAATAAGACTTGGCGAAAGTGAAGCCCGCTCGGGTGGAGCAAATAAAGAAGCGATTTTGGGCGATGTTTGCGAGGCAATTATTGGTGCAATTTATCGTGATGGCGGATTAGAAGAAGCCTATAAATTCATTGAACATTTTTTTGGCTCGCTAATTATGAGTGCAAATTCTAGCAGATTAGATTCAAAAACCGCAATTCAAGAATGGGCGCAAAGTAAAGACCTCTCTTTACCAACCTATGTTGAAACTTCTCGCTCAGGTCCAGATCATGCGCCAATATTTTCTATTGCAGTAAATATTCAAGGGTACGCTCCCGCAAGTGCAAGTGGGGCTTCAAAAAAATAGCCGAGCAAAATGCAGCTGAAAGCTTTTTGCTTAGAGAAAATATTTGGCAAGAAAAACAAGAAAAACAAGAGAAAAATTAATGACTAAAGAAAATAATACTTCCATAACAAAGTGCGGATTTATAGCACTAATTGGCGCACCTAATGCTGGCAAATCAACCTTGCTAAATGCTCTTGTTGGCACCAAAGTTTCAATAGTTACCCACAAAGCTCAAACCACAAGAGCGCAAATTCGTGGGGTGGTTAGTGAGGAGCAATCACAGGTTATATTTGTTGATACACCAGGTATTTTTAAGCCAAAGCGCCGTCTTGATAGAGCGATGGTTCATTCTGCTTGGAG
Organism: Alphaproteobacteria bacterium; assembly: GCA_024280655.1. GTDB lineage: Bacteria > Pseudomonadota > Alphaproteobacteria > Rhizobiales > Devosiaceae > S141-66. The sequence goes on from JAJRPR010000058.1 coordinate 1,730, forward strand.
CGGGGCAGGGGATGCTGATATTGTTGCACTGATTGTTGATACTCATCGGGGAATGAGTGATGATGTAAAGTTGCTAATTGATGGTTTGGCAAAAGATAAATCACGAAAAATTCTGGTTCTAAATAAAATTGATAGCGTGAAGCCTGAAAAGATTTTAGCGCTTAGCAAAGAAATTAATAATATTGTTTCCTTTGAGGAAACCTTCATGGTTTCAGCTCTAAATGGCAATGGTGTTGCTGATTTCATGAATTGGTGCGCTAATAATGTTCCACTTGGCCCTTGGCATTTCCCCAAGGATCACCTCACAGATTTAACCTTAGCTCTCACGGCTTCTGAGGTTACTCGTGAGAAATTATTTTTGCGCATTCACGAAGAAATTCCATATAATACCACCATTGAAACTGAGAGTTTTAAGGTGCAAAAAGATGGCTCATATAAAATTGATCAAGTGATTTATGTTACTCGTGATACGCACAAAAAAATTATACTTGGCAAGGGCGGTCAATCTATCAAGGCAATAGGGGAGCAGTCTCGAAAAGAATTGATGGAAATTTTTGAAACTAAGGTGCATTTATTTTTATTTGTAAAGGTTCGAAAAAATTGGGCAGATGATCCAGAGCGCTATCGTGAAATGGGGCTGGAATTACCAAAGAAATGACTTTTTATTCTAACCCCCACCTACTCTTATCCCTATACCCCCACCCTCAATCCCTCCCCGCAAGGGGGAGGGAAGTTATTCATTTCCCTTTCTTCTCCCTCCCCCTTGCGGGGAGGGCTGGGGTGGGGGTATAGGGATAAGATAGGGTGGGGGTTTAAAAATGCAATTCACAGGTGAAGGGTTAATAATCGGAACTCGCAAACATGGTGAAACTAGCATCATTGCCGAAATAATGATTGCAGATAAAGGTCGCTATTTTGGAATTGTTAGAGGTGGGCGCTCAAAGCGATTAAGACCAGTTTTACAATTAGGCAATAATGTTGAAGTAACTTGGCGTGCTAGATTAGAAGATCATCTTGGTGTTTTTAATATCGAATTAATTAAAGCCCGTGCCGCCAATATGATTTTTGATAAACAAAGCCTATATTTGGGGCAATTATTATGCTCGCATTTGCGCCTATTACCCGAAAGATATGCGCAGAATAATTTGTTAGAAATGACAATTAACCTGCTCGATAATTACGAGGATAATAGGCTTTTAGCAATAGACCTAGCCAAGTATGAACTTTTTTTGCTTGAAGAATTGGGATTTGGCTTAGATCTATATTCATGTGCCATTAGCGGTGAGACCACAGGGCTAAGCCATATTTCGCCAAAAACTGGGCGAGCCGTAACGTTAGAAAATGCCAAGCCCTATATTGAGAGGCTTTTGCCCTTACCGCCTTTTTTCATTAGCGATGAAAATGCCTCAAAAACGGATATTGCCAATGGTTTTAACATCACAAAGCATTTTTTAGCCAAACATATTTGGAATGTTAGACAAATTGATGCACCCACCACTCGGCAACAGATAATAGATTTGCTATTAAATCAGTTATAATAAAATAATTGATTCGTTTGGAAAATAAATATGTCTGATAATGACCTTGTAGCGCCGATTGATAAAGAAACTGGTGTAATAGATCTAAAAAAAGCCCTTGAGGAGCGCTATCTCTCTTATGCGCTTTCAACTATTACACAGCGTGCTTTGCCCGATGTTCGTGATGGTCTTAAGCCTGTTCATAGGCGTATTTTGCACGCTATGCGCTTGTTAAAACTTGACCCCTCACAAGGCTATAAACAATCAGCCCGCATCATTGGTGATGTAATTGGTAAATATCACCCACATGGCGAGCAATCAGTCTATGACGCTTTGGTTCGTTTAGCGCAAGATTTTGCGGTGCGTTACCCTCTCGTTGATGGGCAAGGAAATTTTGGCAATATTGATGGCGATAGCGCCGCTGCCATGCGCTATACAGAAAGCCGCATGACAGATGTAGCGGCTCGTTTGATGGAAGGCATAAATGAAGATGCGGTGGATTTTAAGGACACCTATGATGGCGAAGATAATGAGCCAATAGTTGTACCAGCAAATTTTCCCAATCTTTTAGCCAATGGCTCAAGCGGTATTGCGGTTGGTATGGCGACCTCCATTCCGCCCCATAATGTTTATGAATTATGCAATGCGGCGCTTTATTTAATAAACCACCCCAATGCGAGTATCTCTGAAATAATGAAATTTATTCCAGGCCCAGATTTTCCAACTGGTGGCATTATTGTTGAAGACGAAGCCTCGATTGAGCAAGCCTATAAAACTGGGCGTGGCGGTTTTAGAGTGCGCTCACGTTGGGAAATCGAAGAAACAGGGCGTGGGCTTTATCAAATTATAGTAACTGAAATTCCTTATGGCGTGCAAAAATCTCGCCTAATTGAAAAAATCGCTGATCTTTTATTAGCTAAAAAATTACCGCTTCTAAAAGATGTTCGTGATGAAAGCACCGAATTTGTGCGCTTGGTGCTTGAGCCAAAAAATAGAGCGGTTGATGCAAAAATTCTTATGGAATCATTGTTCAAACTAACCGATTTAGAGAACAGGATTTCGCTCAATCTTAATGTGCTTGATATGGGTAAAGTGCCAAAAGTAATGAGCATAGTTGAGGCGCTTGGCGCTTGGCTTAAACATAGGAAAGTTGTGCTGGTTAGGCGCTCAAATTTTCGCCTAAGACAAATAAAGCATCGCCTAGAATTATTGGGCGGCTATCTTATTGCTTACCTAAATATAGATGCAGTTATTCGTATTATCCGCTTTGAAGATGAGCCAAAGGCTGAGCTTATTTCTCAATTTTCTTTAAGCGATGTGCAAGCAGAAGCAGTGCTTAATATGCGCTTGCGCTCTTTAAGAAAACTCGAAGAATTTGAAATTAAAAAAGAGCATGACGCACTAACCTTAGAGCAAGAACAGCTAAATTCTTTGCTAGCATCTGATAAAAAACAATGGGGCGTAATTACTAATGAGATTGAAAAATTAAAGCTCGATTATTCGCCCAGCACTGCAACAGGTAAGCGGAGAACAAGTTTTGAGAAAGCTCCATTGACTAGTGAGATTGACCTTGTAAGCGCAATGATTGAGAAAGAGCCAATCACTATTATCCTTTCAGAAAAAGGTTGGATAAAGACCATGAAGGGGCACAATGCTGATGCAAATGCGCAGGCTTTTAAATCTGGTGATGAACTTAAAATAGCTATTAAATGCGAAACTACTGATAAGATATTATTGCTTTCAACCGGCGGTAAAGTCTTTACGCTTAGCGCCGATAAATTACCTAGCGGACGTGGGCATGGTGAGCCAGTTCGCATAATGCTCGATATTGAAGAGGGGCACGATATTGTTGATATGTTTGTCTATAAGGCAGGTGCAAAACGCTTATTAGCTTCTGATATTGGCAATGGATTTATCGTGCCAGAAAGTGCGCTTATTGCCAATACGAAAAAGGGCAAGCAGGTCTTGAATGTTTCAGGGGTTATTGAGGCAAAAATCTGCGTAACAGCAGTTGGCGATCATATCGCAATCATCGGTAAAAATAGAAAATTACTGGTGTTTCCTGTTGTTCAATTACCTGAAATGAATAGGGGTAAAGGCGTGCGCTTACAAAAATATAAAGATGGCGGCATATCAGACGCTAGGATTTTTGCTAGCAATAAGGGTTTGAGTTGGAGCGATAGTTCGGGACGCACATATGTACGAACAATGGAAGAATTAAGAGATTGGATTGGCGAGCGGGCACAAGCTGGCCGCCAACCCCCAACAGGGTTTCCAAAAAACAATAGGTTTAATGGATAACAGGCTAAGCCTGTTTCAAACTGAAAATCTAATTATTACAGGATTATGATCGCTTCCTGCAGGGTCGCCTTTTCTTAACTCATAGATTTTTATATCTCCTTTGCTCATCATGTGATCAAGAGAAATAAAAGGAAATACATCACGCCAGCCAAAAATATTAAATCGGTTAGGATATGTAAGCAATGAGCGTGTTAGTAATTTTAAGCCATTATCTTTTGCAAAATTACGAAGTTCATAAGACCAAGAAGTTGAATTAAAATCCGCACCAATTAATAATGGCCCATTAAAATTCTCTAATGCTTTTGCGAGTTCTGATAATTGTCCTTTTTTGCGAGCAAATGCTAAATCTAATTTTTCAGAAAAATCATTGCCCTCTCGAAATTGGCTTATTCGTACTGGCCAATCAAAATGTGTAGTGACAACAGTAAAATCATTACCATCATCAATAATTTTAATAAAAATTCTTGAAGTTCTTTGTTCTCTATTTTTTGCGCAATCACTGGCACTTAATTTTTCAAATTTAAGTTTTGAATAAATTGCAATATTAGCTCTCTTGCCTCCAACACATAAAAAATAATACGGATAATCTTTAACAAGTAGCGGGTGCAAACCAGCACGTTGAACTGAGAAATATTCTTGCAAAGCGATAATATCAGGGTCTTCTTTTTTTATAGCTGTTGCCATACGTTGCATATCATAATTTAGGCCAAATAGGTTTTGCGAAAGTAATTTATATTGTTTTGTGCCAGCAACGGCTTCAGATTTTTCAACGCTCAAGCCCAACACAAATTCAGGCACAACAATAACTGCCGAGCTGATAAAACCAGTTGCAGCTATTGCTATATTTATCGATTGCCATTTTTTGTTTTTTATAAAAATTGGGGAGAATAATAAAAGCGATAAAGTGCCAATAAAAATTAATGGCTGCAAATGATTAAATACATCAAGGGCAGGGTGAATAAAACCAAGAGCTGCTCCTGCGCTTATAAAAAACAAAACAAGCGTTGCTATGAAAAACAATAAGCCTATCAATGTGAGAAAAAATCGAATCATAACAAACTACCAAATTAATAAGTTAAACTAGATTGTTGCTTGCACAATAACAATGCGACAATTCAAAGGCTTAGAAATATACCCTGAATCAAATTATTAATCTAAGTAATAACTAGACTTTCCCAACCATTTTGGTTTTCTACTATTTCAAGTGGCTCAAACTCAATTTTATAATCCATTTTTTTTGAGCCTTTTACCCAATATCCCAGATATAAATATTCTAACTTAAGCATGTTCACTCTTTTAATATTATCAATAACCATAAATTTTCCAAGTGAACGGCTTTGTAAATCAGGATCAAAAAAACTATATACCATTGATATTCCGTTTCTTAAAATATCACTCAATACCACTCCAATAAGAGCGCCATTTGTGCCATCATTTTTTTGCAAACGATATTCAACAATCATTGAAGACACAGGGCTATCTTCAACCATAAGTTCGTAATCTTCATATGACATATCACTCATATTACCATCAAGATGACGACTATCTAAATAGCGCTGAAACAAATCATATTGTTCTCTTGAAGCTTTTGGTGAAAGTTTTGTACTTACAATATCTTTATTTTTATTTATGATACGGCGTTGATTTTTGCTTGGCCTAAAAAGCGATGTGATAGTGCGAACTGGTTTACACATAGAGCAATTGTCGCAAATCGGGCGATAGAGAACATTTTGTGAGCGACGAAATCCATAATCGTTTAATGCCAACATAATATCTTCTGAGCGCTTACCAACCAGATGGGTAAATATTTTTTTCTCTTTTAAGTTTGGCAAGTAAGGACAATCATCATCTTCACTAATATAGAACTGAATATTTTCTGGCTTTTGATTACTCATTATTTATCTTTCAAAATCCTAAACGCCATAATACCATGGGGCAACAATAGAAAAAACTATCCAGACAATAATAACAAGCGGCACACCAACAATAAAGAAATCTCTAAAGCGATAATGCCCAGCGCTCATCACTAATAAATTGGTTTGATAACCAATGGGTGAAGCAAAAGATGCGTTTGCTCCCAAAATTACCGCAACTATTAATGGCAATGGATCAACCCCAAGAGAATTAGCTGCTGCAATAGCAATAGGGGTAAACAAAACAGCAGTGGCATTATTTGATAAAAAGCTAGTAAAAATTGCAACTAGCAAAAATAACCCACTCATAATAACCGCAGGCGAGCTTGTGCCAAGCGAGCCAATAGCTTTATTTGCTACAAATTCAGCCCCCCCAGTAAATTGCATTGCAGTTGCCATCGCAATAGATGAGCCAACTAGCATAACTATACGTCGATCAATCGATCTCGCTGCTTGACGAATATTTAGACAGCCAAAGGCAATCATTAAAAATGCACCCGCAACAGCAGGCACAACAGTTGAGCTTAACCCTGTAGCAATCGCTCCCACTGTGAGCGCAAATATAATTAATGCTCTTAAAGCATGTCCACGTGGTTTCACTTCAGAAGCGCTCCACTCAATCACAATTAAATCTTGCAAGCCACGCATTTTCTCAAATGCGCTTGGTTGCCCTGCAACAAGCAAAACATCACCAGCCTCAAGCCTGATTTCGCTCATAAGTTCACGAGGCATTCTTGAGCGTCTTTCCATGCCCAAAATAAGCACATCATGTTGCGCCATAAAACCAGATTGATCCACCCCATGCCCAACTAATCGAGAACTAGGAGGCACAAGTGCCTCGCAAAGCATTGCGCCCCTTTCTTTTTCTTGTGAGTTTATTGAAGCAGTATCATCAAATGCGTGCCAATCTCTAAGTGCTTGTGTGAGTGCATCTCTTGTTGCCGCAATAATCATTATATCACCGCTTTTAAGCGTGATATCATCAAAGGGCGGCAAAAAGCGCTCACTTCCTCTTTGCACCGCTCTTACAGTCATATTAGTAAGTTTTGGGAACATGCCAGCAATCGTATGCTCGCCAATTAACGGGTGGCCATAAGTTAATCTGATTTCGGTAATAAATTGCGTGTTGCGGTTGCGCTTAACGATTGTATCGCCAACATTATCTGGCATAATACGTGGCACAACAAATAAAACATAAAGCCAACCAACCAACGCCATTGCCAAGCCCGGAACTGCAAAAGAGAAAAACGTAACACTATCAACGCCATATTGGCGCGCCACCCCTGCGGCAAGTAGGTTGGTTGATGAGCCAATCACCGTAGTCATGCCACCAAGAATAGTCATAAAGCTAAGCGGCATCATATATTTTGAGGCAGGTAAATTTCGCTTAGCTAATAAAGATGCTAAAACTGGAATAAACACAATAACAACGGGGGTATTGTTAACGATAGCACTAGCAGCACCAGCAATGATTAGTGCAAGCACTACTACTCGCATTGGGTTATCAGGCCAAAGCCTAACTAGTTTTTCACTAAGCCCCGCAAGTGCTTCTGTCTGAATTAAACCTTGCCCAACAACCAATAGAGCTAAAATTGTAATAAGAGCAGGATTTGAAAAACCGCTTAATAGAATTTCAGCACCAAAACCAGAATTTGGCAATAAGGTTGCAATAAGCATGAGCGAAACAAGCGCCCCCAAAGAGGTCAATTCAATACTTGCCCATTCGGTTGCATAAAACAACATAGCCCCAGCAATCACCAAAAAAGTGAGCCACATTGTAATATTTTCTTGTGCCATCAAAAAATCTAACATGCCCTATAATGCGTGTTTGATAGAGATAGACCAAGTATTATTTTGTTTTTTGAGAAGAAAACTCTTAAAAACTATTTGTAGTTGTTTGCATTGGCGACCGCCTAATCATCATAGTTGAGGTTAGTAAATCATGTAATAATTGCCGCCTTGCGGTGAAAAGTCCGATGAATAATAAAGGCGCAAAAACCCAAATTGTTAGCCAAAATACAACAGGGTGAATTAAAACCCTCCAACCATCAAGTGGTACGCCCTTTGTTGGGGTAAGCACTAAATCAAACAGTTGCATTCCAACGCTGGCACGTCGGTGCGAACCAAGTGTGCTGGCATAATAAAGCAAAATAGAAAATGGTAATACAAGCGGTAAGGTTAGCCAACTTACTCCAAAAGTAGCAATTCCTGCGATGAAAATTATAAGTGTTACAAGCAACATAATCACACCAATGATTATAGAATCAATAATAAACGCCATGATGCGTCGCAGCAAAACACTTTCAAATAGCTCTGGATTAGTCTTGGGATCTGGAAGGTAAGAATTCATATTCACTCCTGCTATATCTAAAGATTGTATGGAATGAAATAAATTTCAAGAGCAAAAACACTATTTATTCAGTTTTTGCTACTTTAAGCGCAAAATAGCTAAGAATTTCAGCGCGCCCAGCCTATTAAAACTAACTTTCCTTGTCTCAAATAAATTTTGCAAGGCTATTATTTGCAAGGCTATTATTTGCAAGGCTATTATTTGCAAGGCTATTATTTGCAAGACTATTATATTGTCATGGGTTGGTATATCAATTAGCTATATGTAGGCATTACTCAAATGAGTTAAAGGATAAAAAGTGAGAATTAAGACATTATTGTACAAATATTTAATGCCTCTATTAGCAATTATAGCTCTTTTTCTGGCACTTCATGATGCCTATTCTCTGCTGGGCATAAATTCTGTCTATATTAGCCCAATAGATCAAATAGGAGTGATAAGCTTTATAGTAATGGGTGTGTTTACTGTTTTTCGGTTGTTTAGCGCTGTTGGCATGTGGATTGGAGCTGGTTGGGGCGCTCCGCTGCTTATTATTGTTACTGTAATTGAGTTAGTTTTATTTGTAGGTGGAAATAGTCATATTAATATACAAGGAATAGGGCTTGGCATAAGAGTATTCTTGCTATTGGGAATAATCTTTTGGTTTTTATTGCACTATCAAAAAACCAAAGAAGAAGAGACTTGATTTTGCTGATATCTCATTAAGGTTACAAAATCCTTATAGTAGGTAAGGTTTTATAAAGCTAAAAACTTGAATCTTTTCAGTAACATACAATTAATCTTATCTCTTAATCTGATCTTATTAGCCTATGTGTAAGTTGACACTCATAGACACGGCAAAAGATCGTGCAAAAATAACAGTGAGGTATATAAAATTAACATGAAGTTTGCAGCGTTTAGTGCTGAACAAAATCAAGAGAAAAGCAGCCTAAAACCGAAATATTTAGAGGCGGTATCACGTGTTGAGCGTTTGCACCGTCGCCTGTTAGATCTAATTAAAGATGAATTTGATCGTATGGGCTGGGACGATATTAATTCAACACAAGCGCTTATGATGTTTAACATCGGAAATAGTGAATTAACGGCAGGTGAATTGCGCTCAAGAGGATATTATTTAGGTTCAAACGTTTCTTATAATCTAAAGAAACTTGTCGACGCTAATTATATTTTTCAAGAACGCTCCAAAGCTGATAGACGCTCTGTGCGCATTAGGCTTAGCCCAAAGGGCGAAGAAGTTGCCGAAGTTATTGATGAGCTTTATGATCGCCATCTTACATCATTAGAATCTGTAGGTGGACTTGGTGATGATGAGTTTACGGGACTAAATAGTGCCCTTGATCGTTTAGAGCGCTTTTGGGTAGATCAAATTCTTTATAAGCTATAATTATAGAGATAAAATAATTTTATATTGCGCCACCCTTTTGGGTGGCGTTTTTTTTTAATATCAATATAATCGCAACTATGAATAATAATGCAAACAATGAAATCTATATAGAGTTCACACAAATTGGTAATCAAATGCGCATTGCCGCCATTGATGCTAAAACGGGTATAGAAGTTATAGCAATAGCTCCAGCCAGCGCCACCCAAGCGCAAATGCAAAAATTAGCGCTCGATAAATTACGCCGCCGCATGGAACAATTAAAAAAATCATAATTGGTTGGCCATAATTGATTGGCCATAATTAGTTGGCATTGTATAAAGCTTGTGTTAAGCGAAAAAAGAATTTTCCAACTTCAATATTTAAGAGGTTTTACCATGAGCAAAGCAACTATTTCAGATTTTTTCGATAATTCTTTAAGTGAAGGCGATGCACAAATCGCAAGCGCTATAAATAAAGAGCTAAAACGCCAACAAAATGAAATTGAACTTATCGCATCAGAAAACATTGTTTCAAAGGCAGTGCTTGAAGCGCAAGGCTCGGTTCTAACCAATAAATATGCCGAAGGCTATTCTGGACGGCGCTATTATGGAGGCTGTCAATATGTTGATATTGTTGAAGATCTTGCAATTTCTCGAGCTAAGCAACTTTTCGGTAGCGAATATGTCAATGTGCAGCCAAATTCTGGCAGCCAAGCCAATCAAGGCGTGTTTCAAGCACTAATAAAGCCGGGTGATACAATTTTAGGCATGAGCCTTGATGCAGGTGGGCATCTAACGCATGGCGCAAAGCCCAATCAATCTGGCAAATGGTTTAATGCAATTCAATATGGAGTGCGTAAATCCGATGCTCTAGTTGATATGGACGAGTTTCGCTCCCTAGCTCTTGAACATAGACCACAACTTATTATTGCAGGCTTTTCTGCCTATTCTCGTGTGCTAGATTGGGCGGCTTTTCGAGCTGTTGCTGATGAAGTTGGCGCATATTTATTGGTTGATATGGCGCATATTGCTGGCCTTGTGGCTGGCGGTGTCTATCCTAATCCAGTTCCTCATGCGCATGTTGTAACTACCACAACCCACAAAACTATGCGTGGTCCTCGTGGCGGAATGATTCTTACCAATGATGAAGCAATAGCTAAAAAAGTAAATTCAGATATTTTCCCCGGAATTCAAGGCGGACCATTAATGCACGTTATTGCCGCAAAAGCAGTGGCATTTAAGGAAGCGCTAAGCCCTGAATTTGCAACTTATGCAAAAGCATGTGTAAAAAATGCGCAGGTTCTAGCAAAGACTTTGGTTGCGGGTGGCGCTGATATTGTTACTGGTGGCACTGATAATCACCTCTTATTGGTTGATTTGCGGCCAAAAGGCGTAACGGGCAAAGCAGCAGAACATGCGCTTGGTCGTGCTTTTATTACGTGTAATAAAAATGCCGTGCCAGATGACCCTGAAAAGCCATTTGTAACTTCTGGAATTAGGGTAGGTACACCTGCCGCTACAACTCGTGGTTTTGGTGAAAAAGAATTTGAGCTAGTTGGTGAGATGATGATAGAAGTGCTTAATGGCTTAGCAAATAATGGCGAAGAGAATAATGGTGAGATAGAAAATAATGTTAAAGCTAAGGTTTTAGAATTAACCTCTAAATTCCCGATTTACTCTTGAAGAAAAATATGATTGTTCTAGTATTGTAATTTATAGGTATTAGAGTTCAGCGAGCTTAAACGCGAGCCGCCAGTCGTCTGGCGCCCCGCCGGAGGGCAGAGTTTTAACAGTGCTCTTGGGCACTGTTAAAACACTAATAGCCCGTGAGGCAGAAGGAGTTTTATGCGTTGTCCATTTTGTCAAATTGATGATACTCAAGTCAAAGATTCTCGCCCCACAGAAGATAGCTCGACTATTAGACGTAGGCGAATTTGCAATGGTTGCGGTGGGCGTTTTACGACGTTTGAGCGTGTGCAACTTAGAGACTTAATGGTTATCAAAAAATCTGGTCGTAAAGTTCCCTTTGAGCGAGAGAAATTAACACGCTCAGTGAGGACAGCATTAAGAAAAAGAGAAATTGAACCTGAAAGAGCCGAGCGCATGATATCAGGTGTTGTTAGGCAATTAGAGAGTTCTGGCGATATTGAGATAAGTTCAGATATGATCGGTGAATTGGTGATGGAGGGCTTGCGAAATCTTGATGATGTTGCCTTTGTGCGCTTTGCATCGGTTTATAAAAACTTCTCTGCTGCCAATGACTTCAGAGCATTTATTGAACTATTAGACAAAGAAGAATAAGGTATAGTTGATTGACCAAAAAAACAGAAAAATCTTTAGATGAAAAGCGAATCCCTAACCCAAAAACCATGGCTCGCCCAAACCAAAGGACACTAGCACGACTTAGTGCAGTGCAGGCGCTTTATCAAATGGATATTGGGCAGGCTAGTTTAGAAACTACGTTAAAAGAATTTACTTCTTTAAGAAAAGGAGCGGAGCTTGAGGGCGAGGAATCCTTGCCAGCGGATCATGATTTTCTAACTCAAATTGTAAAAGGCGTTACAAAAAACCAGTTGCAAATTGACCCCGATATTGATGGTGCGCTCGATGATACTTGGCCAGTAGGTCGCATTGATGCAACCATGCGAGCAATATTGCGCTCAGCAACCTTTGAACTTTCAAGCCGCAAAGACATAGCGCCAGCGATTGTCATTAATGAATATGTAGAAATTGCAAAATCATTTTTTGAGAACGATGTTTCAAAAATGGTCAATGCGGTATTAGATAGGGTAGCAAAACTGCATAAGAGCGAGTAAATGAAAAACTCATCAGCTAATAAAAATATCGCTCTTCTCTCTATTTCTCAAGCAATAGTTGGCTCGCAACAAGCGCTCATTATGACGGTTGGGGCATTGGTAGGAATGACCCTCGCACCAAGCCCAGCTCTTGCAACAGTGCCAATAACTTCTATGGTTTTGGGCCTAGCCTTTAGTGCTGGCATTGCCGCTATTCTTTCGCATCGTTTGGGCAGAACAAAGGCCTTTATGTTTGGCGCAACACTTTCTGTATTTGCTGGAATTATTGCAACTATTGGCATATTCCTATCGTCCTTTATTATTTTTTGCATCGCCTTAGCCATTGGTGGCGCAGCATCTTCTTTTGGTCAGCAATATCGCTTTGCTGCAGCTGATAGCGTATCAGAAGAAAAAAAGGGCGCAGCAATTTCTTGGGTGTTAGGTGGTGGCATAATAGCTGGCTTTTTAGGACCGGCGCTTGCTCGTTATGGACGTGAATTGTTTGTTGGGGCAGAATTTGCAGGCTCGTTCATTGCGCTTTCTGGTTTGGCAATGATAGGTATTTTTGTTCTCTCTGTAACAAAATTACCCAAAGCTGAAAGCCAAGCGTCGATAAAAGGGGCTACCCCATTAAGAGAGCTTATTCGCTCGCCCGATATTTTCGTGCCTATTGTTACTGGTGTGATTGCTTATGGATTAATGACTTTTATTATGGTTGCCGCCCCGCTGGCGATGGTTAGTTCGATGGGATATTCCAAAGAAATGGCAATAATGGCTGTGCAATGGCATATGATATTCATGTTTGCCCCAAGCTTTTTCGTTGCGGCAATAATTTCACGTATTGGCTCTAATTGGGTGATAGGCGCTGGTCTATTATTGATATTATTAAGCCTAATGGCCTCATTAAATGGAGTTGGCGTGGGGCATTTCAACCTAGCAATGATCTTGCTTGGTATCGGCTGGAATTTTGGCTTTATCGGATCAACAACCTTGCTTGCAAAAGGATATCGTCCTCAAGATGCCGCAAGAGTGCAAGCACTAAACGAGCAGTTGGTGTTTGGTACAATGGCAGTGGTTTCTATTTCTTCTGGTCTATTGCTAAATATGATTGGCTGGTTATCAATCAACGTGATAGCAATCCCCTTTGCGCTAGGCGCAATTGCTTTGCTGGTTTGGAATAGCTGGCGCGCAAAAGAGCGGTGATAACTAATTTAATTTTGAAACATATTAGATGTTGTCATATTGAGCGACCCGCTACGCAAGCGCCTGTGCGGCGAGAGCAAAATATCTTATCTCAAAGCATTTAAGACCCTTCGCTTGCGCTCAAGGTGATATGGCGGGTGTCATACAAAGCGAAGCATCTATCGGTTTGCGCGTTGCCACGACCACAGGCCAGTCGTAATATCTCGGCGCTCAAAACTGAGCAGTGCAAGTATAAAGAAAACTGCCGCCACACCCAATAATATTAAAGCGCCAACAGGCTCAATTCCTTTGCTAAAAATTTCAGGGCTGGTGTCAAAATGGGTGAACAAAAACAGGAATTTTATGACTTCAAGGGAAGGCAGAGAAATTACCAGTATTTTCCCAAAATAGCTGATTATAACAAATATTGTCAAAGCCATCGAAGCGGTGCGCCGGCTGGGCAGATAAGCTCCCAAGAACAATCCTATCATCAAGAATGCCATAAGAAGAGGCCAGCCGCTCAAAATGATAATAAAGAGATCAAGAGCCGAGATATTCGTTACGATCATGTTTTGGATTATAATAAATGTAGCAGTACTGCCCAGACTAGCAATCGTTAAAATAATTAGGACTGCCGCACTAAGAGCCAAAGCCTTTATGCTAACAATTTGCCAACGAGCCAGCGGCATTGTTACAATAAGTTCTAAAGTACCGTTTTCTTCTTCTCCAGCAAGGGTGGCTGTGCTAGAAATCACAACATAACTCACCAGCATTATGGGAAGAAACTGCACAACTGCAGATGCCAAAAACCCCTCTAAAGAGCCTATATTCATGCCCATTGACTGATATAGTGGAATTTCACCAAGTGTTGGTAAATAATCAGCCATTTGGGAATACATCCCAACATACATTGCACCAAAAAGCGCTAGGCCGATCCCCCAACCCAATATTGCGAAACGCCGTGAAAACAATTCATGTTTGAACAGATTAAGCATGATTATCCTTTGCCCTGATGCTTGGGTCTTCATCACTATAAAGGGACATAAATATTTCATCTAGTGTTACTGGCAGGCTTTCAATTTCCTCAATGCCATAGGAGGCTGCCTGCTGCATAAATTGCACCATGTTGCTAGCAATTTCCAGCGTTATCCATTTGTCCTGCCGAGCAATTTCGCTCACCCCGTTAAGGCTAAAGGCATCGAGTGGAGGTTCTGATGTGAAAAATATGCGAAACCGTTTGAATTGTTGTTCAATTAAAGAGTGCACACTGTCAGTCTTGATAAGCCGACCCTGCCTAATAATCCCTACACGGTCACAAACCGCCTGCACTTCGGGCAGAATATGGGAAGAAAAAATGACTGTGCAACCAGCACTTTTAGCTTCGCTGACTAGTTCAGCCACCACATGCTGCATTATCGGATCAAGACCCCCAGTGGGTTCGTCCAAAATCAAAAGCTCTGGCTTGTTCATAAAAGCTGCTATCAGTCCGATTTTCTGCTTATTGCCTCTGGAATAAGTTCTCATTTTTCGCGAAGGGTCAAAATCAAGACGCTCATAGAGTTGGTCACGAAAGCGATTATCAGGAGACGTTTGTCGCAACGATGCCAACATGCTTAAATAATCTTTTGCATTCATGTTGGGATAGAGATTGAATTCTCCGGGCAAATATCCAACATTTTGGCGAATTTGAACCCCCTGATCCCGGCAATCCAGACCAAAGATTTTAGCACTACCGCTGGTGGGTCGCATTACATCCATAAAAAGACGAAGGGCGGTAGTTTTTCCAGCGCCGTTTGGCCCTAAAAATCCAAATATTTCTCCCTTTGTCACCTGCAAATTAACATCTTCTATGCCGCGATGGGTGCCATAAAAAAAACTTAAATCAGAAGCTTCAAGAATAATGTTACTCATAATTTGAGCACAGTTTCATAAAAGCTCAATATTTACAACTTGTTTGTTTCAAAACATGAAACAGCTTATATCGAAGCAAGCAATGCTTCAACAAATGACGTATCTTCACCAAATGATGGCGTGCGTCTTGTTTCAATAGCAATTATCTTACCATCTTCAAGACCATAAACTGCCTTATCAGTTACACGACGGTTTTTATCAAAATAAATCGCCAAAACTGTGCGGCTCTGAATTGTAGTAAGCCCAAAAGCTGTTTCTTCGATTTTGGTTTCAACATAGTAAAAAGCAGTTTCTTTAGCGAAATTGCTTTTAGTTTGTGGTGATCCGAGTACCGCAATAACCAAATCCTCACTTTGTCCGGGACGAATTTGATCCATTGCGCTTTGCGGGATAGAATAACCTTGCGTTCGTTGATTTACAAAACCAGTACAACCATAAAGTGCAAGAGAAAAAATTGAGATAATTGCTAATTTTATAAATGAGCTGAAAATCCTGCCATTAATATTTCTTATCGCTAACATTAATTAAAATCTCCAATTTGACTTTTCTAATACAATACATATCTATTAAAATAATTGCTAACACTTGTTTAGCCGCCAAACTATCTATATGGCAAGCAGGTAAGTGTAACAAGTTAATCACCTAACAAGTTTTATAAGGAAAAGCCAAACATGATATGGCCGTTCAAGAAAAAATCAGTAAATGAAGAACATGTTCTATCCATCTATAATGCTATTGTGGCACAATCTCGGCAAGTGCCATTCTATAGGGATATGAGTGTACCTGATAGTGTTACGGGTCGTTTTGATATGATTTCATTACATATGTGTCTTGTGTTGCGCCAATTACGCTCTGATGATAAAAATGTGAAGCAATTTACACAAGAATTATTTGATTTGTTTTTCAAAGATATGGATAGCTCATTGCGTGAAATTGGGGTGAGCGATGTGGCTATTCCTAAAAAAATCCAAAAAATGGGATCACTTTTTTATGGGCTTTTGGGCAAGCTTTCCAATGCTCTTGATGATAAAGATGAGGAAGCGCTCATTGAGGTCATTAACAATAATATTTATGATGGCTCAAGCCAAGAAAATGCTTTAACTATGACTAAATATGTAAATAAAACAGTGTCTTATCTAAAGAAGCAAAATCAAGAGAATATTATGCTAGGCCAGATATCATTTGGAGAAGGTCTGTGAATATCAATATAAATGGTAGCGTTGATTTAGATGTAATAATGCGGGTTGATAATTTACCAAGTAAAGGGCGTAGGTTAAAAATACAGGCAAATCAAACGCAGTGTAGTAAAATAGCAAAGCATCTAAAAATTGATGGAGTTGAAAAATTTCATGCTAAATTATTAGCCAAACCAATTAAATCAGGTTTTATTGTCAGCGGTGAATTAAAGGCTACAATTAGCCAGCAAAGCGTTGTCACATTCGAGCCAGTGATTCAACATATTGAGGAAGATCTAAAGCGTCTTTTTTTGCAAGGGAATAGAGATGAAACTCACAATGGTGCAGGTTCTGAAAGTTTTATTGATTTAGAGGGCGGTGATTTGCCTGATTATTATAATGAGACAGAAATAGACTTTAGCAATTATTTGCTCGAAGTTTTGGCACTAGCAATAGACCTTTTTCCAAAGAATGCTGGTGAAAAGATTGAATTAGCAAAAAATGGAGATGAAAATGAAAAACTCTCACCTTTCGCAAAGTTAAAGAACCTAAAGCTTAATTAAGACAGTTTTATATTATTGCAGAACAGTTTATAATATGATTGAGATAAAATCTCTAAGGGTATAGGTAGGATATTCGTGCCATAGCGTTTCTTATGATTCGATATAAAGTGAGTTTGATATTTATGAGCGATATAATAACAATATCAGTAGATGCAATGGGTGGCGATAATGGGGCAAAAGTCGTTTTACACGGCGCTTCCTTATTGCTGAGCGATCATAAAAATGTGCAGTTTCTTTTTCATGGTCGCCAAGAAATACTAGAGCCCTTATTAGAAGAATACCCTAAATTAAAACCTGTTTCAAAGCTTATCCATGCTGAAAAAGTAATAGAAATGCACGAAAAGCCAGCAAGAGCCTTGCGCCAAGGTCGCGGCAAATCTTCTATGTGGTCAGCATTACAGGCGGTTAAAGATGGCGAGGCACAAGTTGCGCTTTCAGGTGGTAATACTGGCGCTTTAATGGCAATGGCAACCTTTTGTTTGCGCCCAATGGAAAATATTTCACGCCCCGCCATAGCTGCAATATGGCCATCTATGCGGGCAGATATTGTGGTTCTTGATGTTGGAGCAACGGTTGGTGGCGATGCACGCCAATTAGTTGATTTCACTATTTTAGGTAGCGCTTTAGCAAGAGCGCTGTTTGATTTAGATGAGCCAACTGTGGGTCTGTTAAATGTTGGTGTTGAAGAAGTGAAAGGACTAGAGCAGGTAAAAGAAGCTGCCGCTATGTTGGCGCAAGCTAAAGATGCTGGTTTTGCCTATCATGGCTTTGTCGAGGGCGATGATATTGGTAAGGGAACTGTCGATGTGGTGGTAACTGAAGGTTTTACAGGCAATATTGCTCTAAAAACTGCCGAAGGAACGGCTCGTCAAGTCGGGTCGTACTTACGAAACGCTCTAAAGGCTGATATTCTTTCAATGATAGGAGCTTTTTTTGCCTCAAAAGCCTTAAGGGCACTCAAAAATAAAATGGATCCTCGCACCAATAATGGCGGGGTGTTCTTGGGGCTAAACGGCATAGTAATAAAAAGTCATGGCGGCACCGATGAAATAGGTCTTAAAAGCGCATTGGAATTAGCCTATGAAATGGCGCAAGATAATTTATTAGAAAAAATAAATGATGGCGTGCAAAAATTTTCAATAAGTCAACAAGAGCAAAAAACTAAAGAGGAAAACCTGAGTGAGTAAAATAGAAATTAAATCTATTGTTAGATCCGTTGGTTCTTATTTGCCCAAGCGCATTTTAACCAATGATGAATTGGCAAAAACAGTTGATACATCTGACGAATGGATTTTCCAAAGAACAGGGATACATGAGCGGCGCATTGCCGCAAAAGGTGAATTTACTTCTGATCTTGCATATCACGCAGCAATCGATGCTCTAAAAAATGCCAATTTAAGCACCAATGACATAGATTTAATTATTGTCGCAACTACAACACCTGATTTGACTTTCCCCTCAACTGCCGCACTTGTGCAACAAAAACTAGGCATACATCACGGCGCAGCTTTTGATATTCAAGCCGTTTGCTCTGGCTTTGTGTTCGGCGTTGCAACCGCTGATTCATACATAAAAAACCAGTTAGCCAAGAGAATTCTACTTATAGGAGCTGAAACTTTTTCACGCATTGTTGATTGGAACGATAGAACCACCTGTGTGTTATTTGGCGATGGAGCAGGGGCGATGATTTTGGAAGCTAAAGAAACAGACGAAGATGTTGGAGTGCTTGCCTCCTCTTTAAGAACAGATGGTGCGGATTGGGATAAATTATATGTTGATGGCGGAGTTTCATCAACTGGCACTATTGGGCATGTAAAAATGCAGGGTAAAGAAGTCTTTAAGCACGCTGTTAGTATGATTTTTGATGTAGTTGATGACGTATTTGCAAAATCTGGTCATAATTCTGACGAGTTAGATTGGTTTGTTCCTCATCAAGCCAATAAAAGAATAATTGATGCCGCTGGCAAAAAACTTAAAATACCAAGTGAAAAAACTGTAGTAACAGTACAAAAACACGCCAATACTTCAGCAGCCTCAGTTCCACTTGCATTAAGTCAGGCAGTGGGTGATGGCCGCATTAAAAAAGGTGATTTAGTAATGTTAGAAGCAATGGGTGGTGGTTTCACTTGGGGTGCATCACTAATTCGTTGGTAATGTTAATTGACCTAACGCAATGAAAGGGCTATCCTTTTATAAATAATCAATAATAAAAGAATATTGATCTATCAATATGTCTGTTAACAGGGGGATCACAAGGGAACTATGGCAAAAAAAACTGTAACAAGAGCTGACCTTTCAGAGGCCGTCTATCAAAATGTAGGACTTTCGAGAACCGAATCAGCTGAACTCGTTGATAAAATGTTTGAACTTGTAAGTGAGGCACTAGAAAAAGATAAAATGGTTAAATTGTCTTCATTTGGCTCGTTTCTTGTACGCTCAAAAAGTCAGCGTATAGGCCGAAATCCAAAGACTGGTGAAGAAGTTCCAATTTTACCACGTAAAGTACTTGTGTTCAAACCAAGCAATGTATTGAAAAGCAAGATTAATAAATCTATGATTGGCTCTTAATGTAAATTCTTTATTGGAGGAATATGTGGAAAAATCAGCAGACGCTTTTCGCACCATTTCAGAAGCTGCAAATGAGTTGGATTTACCCCAACATGTATTGCGCTTTTGGGAAACTCGTTTTTCTCAAATAAAACCCCTAAAACGTGGGGGAGGTCGCCGCTATTACCGCCCCGATGATTTATTATTGCTCAAAGGCATTCGCCATTTACTCTATGATAGAGGTTTTACTATTAAGGGCGTGAAAAAAGTCCTTAAAGATCAAGGCGTGCGCCAAGTAATTGCTATTGGGCAAACTGGCGCAATAGAGCCAGTAACTGTAGCCGATGCCGATGCCGATATGGCCGCACTGCCCTTCGGCTCAGGTGAGGGGTCTGGTTTAAGCCAAAAAGACCATGAAAAGCTAAGCGGGGTTCTTAAAGATTTGCTTGAAATGAAACGAGAACTTGATAGGGCAAGAGAATAGCTACCTTAAAAGAGAATGCAATTTAGGCAATTATTTCCTTGCACACAATAATCACTTTGTATAAGCCATTTTTAGTCGGGGCGTAGCGCAGCCTGGTAGCGCATTTGTCTGGGGGACAAAGGGTCGTCGGTTCAAATCCGGCCGCTCCGACCATCCGTTTTCGCTTACACTACAGCGGGATTGGGTGCAACCCAACCTGGTGGTGGCGTTAGAGAAACGGATGCCGCACTGTAGTTGAGTTGAGCGTAAGCGATAATCACCGAAAGCGGGCTGGTTGAGTCTCAGAAATGGCCTAAATTTCATGCACGCAAATCAATTAGAAACTCAGCTTCATCTCTGGCCAAATTTACAGGGCGGCAAAGCTACCCTTATTAATCTTTCAGAAAACCATACGTTTCGCATAGATATGCCAGATGATAGCAAACATATTATTCGTGTTCATCGACCGAATTATCAGACATTTGCTGCAATAAATAGCGAGTTAATGTGGCTTGAGGCGCTTAAGAATGACACTGACTTAAACTTGATAACTCCTTTGGCAGGAATAAATAATAAACTAGTGCAACAGGTAAAAACTATAGGCGGCAATATTTCTCATGCTGTAAGATTTGCATTTGAAAAAGGACAAGAGGCAGACCATGAAAAAGATGAGCATTTATTCTCTGACTTAGGGAGATTTGCCGCTATTTGCCATAATCATGCACAAAAATGGGAATTGCCTAAGTATTTTTCTCGACCCATCTGGAATGACAGCGCAATCCTTGATAGGGACGGCTTGTGGGGTGATTGGCGCAGTGCACCAAATGTAGATGGTGAGGTGAGGGAGGTGCTAGAGCAACTTGATTTTCGCCTTAGAGAGCAGTTAAAAGAATATGGCACATGCTCCAAACATTTTGGTCTTATTCATGCTGATATGCGCTTAGCCAATATTTTGGTTCATAAAAATACTTCACGATTAATAGATTTTGATGATTGTGGTTTTGGCTGGTTTGCCTATGATTTTGCAGCGGCAATTTCCTTTTTTGAAGATAGCAAAAAAATACCATTCCTTAAAGAAAAATGGCTTGGCGCATATCGCAAATATAGAGAGTTTTCTGCGGCAGATGAAACTATGATGGACACTTTAATCATGCTTAGAAGAATGGCGCTTTTAGCATGGATAGGCTCACATAATGAAACAGATTTAGCCAAATCTCTTCAAGGAGGTTTTGCAAAAAACAGTGCTATATTGGCTAAAAATTATCTTAATGGAGCTCTTTATATATAGGTAGGCTCTTTTCCCATTTGCTTTCTAGAAACCTTATGATAACTAGCAGAAACTCCCCAAATTAAACCAAGCATAAGGTAAAACAGCCGCCAATGATCGATATCAATAATCGCAGCTTCTATGATTAGTGGAATGAAGGTTGAAATTAGCGGAATCATCAATAAACGATTTTTGGAGCGTTTAACAACCGATTTTAGTCCTTTTTTCAAGGTTAGTAATATTAAAATAATAAATAATAATCCTCCGCCCCATCCATAGACATGAAAAACATTTACATAGGTATTGTGAGGCTCTTCTCCAATTTTTGTATTGCGAAACTCAAATGGCCCAATGCCTAGCGGGTTATTTATTGCTAATTCGAAGGCAAATTTTTGACGTCCAAAACGTCCTGAATCTCCGCCATCATATTCTTGAACCACCTGATTGCGTTCAGAAAATAATTCCCCAACCGCAGGGATAGAAATCAAACCAAGCAGAACAATAATAGCTGCCAAAAACCCAACAATTCCAAGCACCATCATTTTAATTTTTGTTTGTGCATTAGCCTCAAACCAGAAACAAAAGCCAAAAACCAAAATTGAAGCAAGCACTAAAGAGCCCCAAGCTGCCCGTGAAAAACTAACAAAAATACCAATAGATAAGATGAGAATAAAAACTATTGGCCAAAAAGCTTTATTAAGTTTTCCAAGCAATATTTTTTGTAAAGCATACATTGCAGGTAAAATTAAAAACGGGCCAAAAACATTGGGATCCTTAAAAAATGCTTTTGCTCTGCCATATCGTGTAAATAACTCCTCACCCGGTATTAGACTAAGATAGGCTAGGGTGCCAATAAGAGATGCAACTAGTGCTGAAAGCATCCATGCCCGCATGATGTTTCGCATATTTTCATAAGGTGCATCAGCAACATAATTTGCTACAAAATACGAAGTAAAAAACAGAAATAGAGTAACAATTGTATAAATTAAACCTTCAGTTTGCGAGGCTAGGTTTACCTGAAAAACAGCAATTAATGCAAAGGGCGTGAATAATGCAAAAATCACGAATATCCCAAAGGTTTTAATATGGATGCCAACTCTAGCAATTACTGCAAGCGGTAAAACCAAAAAAACACTAATTCATAAGGTGATGGCTCAAATAACACAAAACTACTGCCAAATACCCAAATAGCCACAAAAAAGTGCAAAACTGGTTGAGCAATGATGCTTATTTTTTTACCAACGTCATTGTTTTGCATTTCATAGCTATGGGTAGAAGTAAAAGCGCTCAATAGGCATTCTCATTTTTTGTGAAAAGTGAAATCGGGGTAATAAGAAGAATCTGCATATCTAGTAATAACGACCAATTTTCGATATAATAGAGATCATGCTCAACACGTTGAAGTATTTTATCAACAGTATCAGTTCCGCCGCGC
>JAJRPR010000059.1 GCA_024280655.1 Alphaproteobacteria bacterium
CGCAACAAAGTACGTGCCTGATTTTTATCTTTTGGCAAATGTGCCGCACCGCTTATTTCAAAAGGCGAGCCAAGTGCTTTTGCCATTAGTTTAACTGCTTCGCTAGTTTGTAAACCTGCAATTTCTAATGTTGCTTGGCGCTCTGGCACTGGTTGCACCTTAAATGCTACTTCGCTAATTGCGCCAAGCGTTCCAAACGATCCTGCCATAAGTTTAACCAAATCAAGCCCAGTAACATTTTTCATTACCCGACCGCCATTTTTAATAATTTCACCAGTACCACTGACAAAACGCACGCCAATTAGTGCATCTCGACAACTGCCAGATTGAATGCGGCGAGACCCTGAAAAATTACCAGCAACAATAGCGCCAATGGTTGGCTCGCCAGTGCTTGAATAGATTTTACGATGATCAATAGGCTCAAAAGCTAATCTTTGCCCTTCCGCCTTTAGAGCTTTTTCTACATCTTTATATTTTGTGCCAGCTTTAACCACCAAAGTTAAGGCACCCGGCTCATAAAGGCTAATGCCGCTTAGTTTTTTTAGCGAGAGAATATTGTCAGCGTTTACAATATTACCCAAGCCTTGTCGTGTGCCACCACCCTCTATTCTTAGGCTAGTTTTATCAGCATTAGATTTTTGAATTATTTCGCTAAGTTGTTTTTCATCATTTGGGATTAGGATATCGCTCATGAACATGACCCCAATTTTGCACGTCGTGATTTTGATAATTCAAGCGGAAATACTTTAGCGGGATTTAAGAGCCAATCAGGATCAAAACAATCCTTAACGCTCATCTGAATTTCCATATCCTCATTTGAATATTGCGAACCCATTAAATCACGTTTTTCAATCCCAACGCCATGTTCACCAGTTAAGCAGCCACCAGCCTCAACACAGGCAGTTAAAATATCAGCGCCTAGTTGCTCAGCGATTGCCAATTCTTTTTCGTCATTGGCATTATAAAGAATTAGCGGGTGCATATTGCCGTCCCCCGCATGAAAAACATTGGCAACTTGCAGACCAGAAGCCTTTGAAAGATCGCCAATTTTTTTAAGCACATTAGCAAGTTGGCTAACGGGAACAGTGCCATCTAAACAAATATAATCGGCAATGCGCCCGACTGCCCCAAAGGCAGATTTTCGGCCTTTCCAAATAAGAGCGGATTCTTCATCTGATGTGCTTTGCCTTAAAGCTGAGGGTTGTAATTTTTTAGCAATATCTGTGATTTTTTCTAATTGCTCATCTATTTCAGCGTTCGATCCCTCCACCTCAACAATTATTAAAGCCTCAACATCGGGATAACCAGCGCCAGAAAACTTATCGGTCGCCTGAATAGTAAGCCTATCCATATATTCTATTGCAACTGGCAAAATGCCTGCTTTAATAATATCGGCAACAAATGTTCCAGCAGTTTCAGGACTATCATAGCCAATTAAAACTGGTCTTGCGCCCTCTGGTTTTGGCAATATTTTAAGCGTGGCTTCGGTAACAATGCCTAATTGCCCCTCTGATCCGCAAACAATCCCAAGCAAATCATAATTGCTAGCATCAAGATGCGCACCGCCAATTTCAATGATTTCGCCGCTCGCCAGCACCATTTTTACGCCCATTAGATTATTGGTAGTTACACCATATTTAAGACAATGCGCACCGCCCGAATTCATGGCGATATTGCCAGCAATGGCACAAGCTAATTGGCTTGAGGGGTCGGGAGCATAAAAGAAATTATCTTTCTCAACCGCACCACTAACCGCCAAATTAGTAATGCCTGATTGAACTTTTATAAAGCGGTTTTCTATATTGATTTCTAAAATATCGTTCAATCGTGCAGTGCCCAAAATAATACTGTCAGCAGTTGGCAAAGCGCCACCAGCAAGCGAAGTACCAGAACCACGAGGCACAACAGGCACGCCCATTTCATGACATATTCGCATGATGGTTGAAACCTCATCTGTAGTTCGTGGCAAAGCAACCGCTAATGGAGAACATTGATAGGCGACAAGCGCATCACAAGCATAGGCAAGAGTTTCAGAACTATCTGAAATTACCGTATCTTTTGGCAGGGATTGAGTAAGCCTATTTATAATTTCTTGAGCATTATCAAGAATTGCACTGTTAGGCACTGGCATTTTAATTGATGTCATAATCTTCTCCTTACCCTATTTTGAACTTTTCTTAATTAAAGGTCTAGTTTAGATTTGAGAATTCCCTTAAAAATTCCACTTTTACAATTCCACCTCAACACCAAGATTTTTTTCTTTAGCTAATTTTGCAGCAACAGATGCTACTGCAAGATCTTGCAAACCAACGCCTGTACCATCAAAAATTGTTATTTCGCTTTCAGTTGAGCGCCCTTGATGAGCGCCATTAATCACATCACCTATTGGGGTAATATCTTTTTTTGCAATTAGATTTTGAGCGATTGCATGTTGCGTTTCACCAATGGTGATTGATTGCGCTATTTCATCGGTAAACATTGTTGCGGCCTGCACCAATTCAGGATCAAGCTCTTGCTTGCCTTTAGTATCCGTGCCCATTGCCGCAATGTGCGTTCCGGGCTTTATCCAATCTTTCATTAACAGCGCTTCATGCGCTGAAGTAATAGTAATAATTACATCGGCAGTTGCGCCAAGTTGCTCACGCTCCATAGCAACAAAATCTAACCCGCATTCATTTGCTACTTTTCCTAAAGCTGGCAACATATCGGGGTGAAAATTCCATGCAACAACTTTTTCAAAATCTCTTTGTTCAATAGCTGCACGAAGTTGAAAAGCTGATTGATGACCAGCACCAACCATGCCAAGCACTTTAGCGTCTTTTCTAGCTAAATGCGCAATCGAGACCGAACTTGATGCAGCGGTTCTTACAGCGGTTAAATAATTACCGCCAACTAATGCATCTAATTGACCAGTGTCAGGATTAAATAGGAAAATGGTTGATTGGTGATTAGTTAGGCCTTGCTTGAGATTATTTGGCCAATAACCACCTGATTTTAGACCAAGCGTTAGCCCTGCTTTATCAAAGCCCGACTTAAAACCATAAAGCGCATCTTGATAGCCAATAGCTTCACGAATTACAGGGAAATTATAAGCATCGCCCTTTGCCATAGCACCAAAAACCGCCTCAACAGAATTGAAGGCGCTTTGACGATCTATAACTTTTTTACAGACTTCTTCAGTTACAATAAGCATGAATTATTCTCCTAAAATGCCAAACCACGAGCGGTAACAGGAATAAGGCTTTCAACCTTGCCATTACGCACACCGACATAAAAATCGTGAATGTTACAAGTTGGATCGCAATGACCAGGAACTAATTTTAGCTTCTCATTAATCGCTAGCACATTATTTGGGTCTGAAATTACTCCATGCTCGTCTGAACATTTAATATAACTAACATCATCACGACCAAAAATAGTTGGCTGACCACTATCAACCGATTGCACCTTTAGACCAGCATCGCATATTGCTTTATCCACTTTGGTATGGCTCATAATAGAAGTTAGAATGAATAGCGAATTTTCAAATTGTGTTTCATCAATTCTTTTGCCGTCCTCATCAAGAATACGACCATAATCTGCATCCATAAAGGCATAAGAGCCACATTGAAGTTCATTATAAACACCTGAACTTCCTTCAAAATAATATGAACCAGTGCCACCACCGCCAACAATATCACACTCTAAACCTTCAGCCTTTAGTGCCTTAATAGCATCAGCAACCATGGCAATAGCTATATCGATTTTTTCTTTTCTATCCTCATATAAATCCATGTGCTGCATTGCGCCTTGATAGGCTTGAATACCAGAGAATTTTAAGCCCTTTGCCGCTGCAACAACTTTTGCAATTTCAACTACTGCTTCGCTAGTGTTGACACCGCAACGACCTGCACCACAATCAATTTCAACTAGCACTTCAATTTCAGTGCCATGCTTTTGAGCGGCAGCTGAAAGATCTGCAACATTATTAACATCATCAACACAACAAAGTGTGCGTGCGCCAAATTTTGGTATTTGTGCAAGACGATCTATTTTTTCACTACCTCGAACCTGATTTGAAACAAGAATGTCTTTAACCCCAGCACGAGCAAAGCTCTCGGCTTCTGAAACTTTTTGACAACATATTCCGCAAGCACCCTTTTCGATTTGCATAAGAGCAACATCGGCAGATTTATGCATTTTACCATGTACCCGTAAGCGCACACCCATATTATTTGCATGTGCTTGCATCTTATCAAGATTGCGTTCGAGTGCATCAAGATCAACCACCAAACATGGGGTCTGAATATCAGCTTCGCTCATACCCGGTTTTGCTGGAATATTA
>JAJRPR010000060.1 GCA_024280655.1 Alphaproteobacteria bacterium
CGGGCACACGATCATATAGATCTTCAACATATTCATTCGTTAGGCGAATACAGCCATTTGAAATAGCTTTGCCAATAGTCCAAGGTTCGGTAGTGCCATGAATACGATAAAGAGTATCTCGCCCATTACGATAAAGATAAAGCGCTCTTGCACCAAGTGGGTTATTTATGCCTCCCGGAACGCCTTTAGCAAAACGAGCATATTTACCCGGTTCTCGCCTAATCATATTTTTTGTAGGTGTCCAACGTGGCCATTCAGCTTTTCGCCCAACTGTTGCCTTGCCCTTCCAAGCCAAACCAGCTCGACCAACACCAACACCATAACGGCGAGCTTTTGTTTTACTCTCAATAAGATAGAGAAATTTATTTGCTGGATCAACAACAATAGTTCCAACTTCATATCCAGAATAATCAACTAATTGCGGCAAATATTTTTCATCTAATTTGAATTCTTTGTGTGCAAAAGCCACATTTGGGATTGCTAGAACTGATAGAGTAGAAAGTACAAAAATTCTTCTTTTCATCATGTTGTCCTCGTTAATATAATTAAAGATATTAAAATATTAAAAACTGAAACCAAAAAACTATTAACAAGGTATAATATTAAATTTATTAACACACCTTCACATTTATGTTATCGGATTTAGTATATTTAGATAATGTCATTGAGATAGATCAAAGTTTCTTTATGTTTGAAGTCATATAGAAAAAGCAACAATAAGAAGGTGCGAGGTAGAATCATATTAACGCACCCAAATTAGGAGGGTTCAAAATGTCCCGTAAAATTATTATTGATACTGATCCCTCACCCGATGATTCTGTTACATTTTTAATGGCGCTTGGCTCACCAAATGAACTTGAATTATTGGCGCTCACCACCGTTGGTGGCAATGTGTCACTTGAGCAAACAACCATAAATACTCTTAAATCTTTAGAATTGGTTGGGCGGGTAGAAATTCCTGTCTATATGGGGGCGGATAGACCTCTGAAGCGTGCACTTATTACGGCGCAAGAAGTGCATGGCGGTAATGGTTTTGAAGGTTATGATTTGCCCGAACCAACCACCAAAGCAAGTGAAGGGTTTGCCCCTGATAAAATTGTTGAGTTGGTGATGGATAACGAGCCAAATTCGATAACAATTTGCGCCATTGCACCCCTAACAAATATTGCGCTTGCTATGCAAAAAGAGCCAAAAATCAAACAGCGCTTGCAAGAAATCGTTATTATGGGCGGCGCACGAAGCGAGGGCGGAAATGTTACTCCTGCTGCTGAATATAATATTTATGTTGACCCAGAAGCGGCAGATATTGTCTTTACTTCTGGCACCCCAATTACGCTTGTTCCGCTTGATTGCACCCATAAAGCACTTTCAACCGATGCTCGACTAGAAAAACTGCGAGCCGTTGGCACACTGCACATGGAAGCATTTTATCATTTATTAAAATTCAATAGAATATATGATTCTGAAAAAATGGATATGGATGGCGGTCCACTGCACGACCCAACCACCGTTGCCTATTTGCTCAAGCCCGAAATTTTTAAGAGCAAAAAGGTCAATGTTACAATTTCAAAAGATTATGAAATAACTCGTGGCATGACGGTAATAGATTGGTGGGGCAAAATGGAATTACCCCTAAATACCAACGTGCTTTATGATCTTGATAGCGAGGCATATTATGACTTGGTGATTGAGCGTTTGGCTTTGGCTGGTGGGTAAATGGCTTTTGTGTAGGAAGTCACTTTTAATAAGCTAGAACATTCTAGATTTCTAACACCACCACTACTCAGCAGCTTCTTTAGCCAAAGCCTCATCATTCTTTTTGCCCTTTTTAATATATTTCTTCGTACTATCAACTTCAGGAGCATCTTCATCTACCTTAGCTTCAGCTCTAGCTAATTTCTTTGCTCTGCCTTTTGCGCCAATATTTTTAATGCTAGCCCAAATAGTTGATGGTGCAGTGAGCATAACAGGTACGAGCACAAGAGTTAAAAGAGTTGAAAAACTAAGGCCAGAAATAACTGCTGTTGAAAGCTGCACCCACCAAGCGCCAGAGATCGAGCCAAGCTCTACTGTACGACCAAAATAATTAATTGAGACACCCAATGCCATTGGTAACAACCCAAATACAGTGGTAATCGTGGTTAGCATAACTGGTCTAATACGTTGAGCTGCCGTCATCAAAATCGCCTGTTGCGGCTCAATATTTTGATTTCGTGTGAAGCGATTATATGTGTCGATAAATACGATAGAATTATTGACCACAATCCCCGCAAGAGAAATTATCCCCACCCCAGTCATAATAGCAGAAAAAGTCTGGCCAGTTATCAATAATCCCAACAATACCCCAGCAACCGCCATCACAACAGTTGAAAGAGTTACAAACACTTGGAAAAAACTATTGAACTGTGTGAGCAAAATTAAGAACATTAAGAACATAGCTCCAAGCCCCGCCTGCACCATAAAAGTATTAGTCTCTTCGGTTTGCTCTTCAGCGCCACCAAACACAAAGTCAACTTCATCTGGCCATGTTTGCTCGCCAACCCATTCTTTTAGTTGTGACACCTTATCAGAGGCCAAAACCCCCTCGCCAGTTACATTTGCGCCGATATTCATTTTGAAAGCACCATTGTAACGTCGAATGGTTGCAACTTTTGGAGTTGCCTTTCTGGTGATGAAAGTTGAAACTGGTACTAGGCCGTTTCTGGTAATTATCCTCATTGAATCAAGGGCTGAAAAAGAGCGCTCGTCCTTTGGCAATCTTACAATTATATCCAACTCATCGATTGAATCATCGGGACGGTAAGTGCCCAAATTCACGCCACTAGTAACAAGTTGCACATAGGGGCTAAGTTCACGTACTCCAAGCCCAAAACGTGCTGCCATATCTCGATCAACCACAATTGCCCAGTCAATACCGGGTAGGGGACGCTCATCTTCTATTGCAATCACATCACCCAAATCATTTTCAATAAAATTGCGCAATCTAGCAATGGTCGGAGCCAACGTCTCATAGGCGTTTGATTCAACACGTAAATTTATATCCTTACCTGTAGGTGGACCTTCTTCCATGCTGATAATTTCAATTCCAACGCCAGAAATAGGAGCAACGGCTAAAAGTATTTCTTCATATATTTCTGCCGCTTTTCTGCGATTTTTATAATCAACAAATTCTAGTTGCAAATTACCGATTGTATCTACTGGCGTTGAGGCAACCGCACCAGTTGAGCCACAATTCAACACAACATCTTCAATGCCAGAAATGCCAATAACCTTTTGTTCAACCTCAATCAGTAAATCACGAATTTCAACTGGCGAATAATTACCCTTACTAGTAACCGCAACAGTTCCATATTGAGGCTCAATAACGGGGAAGGCCTCCATGCCAGTGGAGTTGGCAGCAAAGTAAAAGAATATCCCTCCAACAACGCCAAAGCCCACCATAAGAGAGACTATTGGATGCCTAACTAAAAACGATAAGAAGCGAACATAACTACCAGTCATGCCCTTTAGTTCTTTTATACGAAATTCGGCTTCTCCCGAGAGCGCAAGTGCGTTGGTACGTTCTTTTTCGCTAACCTTTTTTCTGGCTACAAACCGCCCGACCACAGGTAGAAAAATCATCGCAACAATCAAAGAGGCAGTAAGGGTAACAATAACCATTATTGGCAGATAGGACATAAATTTGCCAACAATTCCGGGCCACATTAATAGCGGCAAAAATGCAGCTAATGTCGTAGCGGTAGAAGAAGCTATAGGCCAGAACATTCTTTTTGCCGATCGAATAAAGGCCTCTTGGCGATCCATGCCCTCAGAAATCTTACGTTCAGCATATTCCACCACCACAATAGCACCATCGACCAACATGCCAACGGTCAAAACTAACCCGAACATAATCATCATATTTAGCGTCATGTCCATAAATTGTAAAAACAAAAACCCAATCATAAAAGAAACAGGAATAGACAACCCAATCATAAGCGCTGGGCGAAGACCCAAAAGGGCAATTGAGACTATTAATACTAGCGAGATAGCAGTCAAAACTGCCGATTGTAGTGAATCAAACATGCGGGTTGCGAATTTTGCCTGATCAATAATATATGTATATTCAAGCGCTACAGGCCAATCTTTTGCTCTATTATCGGTGATTTTGCGCACGGCCTGTGAAACTTGATTTATATTAGAACCAAGCGCTTTTGTCACAGAAAGCGATACAGCTGGAGCGCCATTTACCCTTGTGAAACGAGTTGCGTCTTTGAAGGTGCGCTGAATGGTCGCCACGTCAGAAAATGTTACAACACCATCATTGGCGCTCTTAAGTGGTAGATTAAAAACATCTTGTGCGGTTTTTATCAAGCCAGAAACCTTAACCGTAAACTTGCCCTGACCAGTATCAAGACTACCAGCTGGAATAATCATATTATTTCTTGCTAAAGCATCAAATAGATCACTGGCCGTAAGATTATAAGATTCTAGCTTTAGCTGATCAATAACAATTTCTAGTACTTCCTCACGCTCACCAGAAATTTCAACTTCCATCACGCTTGAAATGCCCTCTAGCTCTTTTTGCAATTCTTTAGCAAACTTGTTTAACGAGCGCTCGGGCAAGTCCCCATACATAGCAACCGTAATGGTGCCAAAATCATCAATAGTGATTTCTTCAACGCTTGGCTCAGTTGCATCATCGGGTAGGTTAGGCGCAGCTTTATCCACTCGATCTTTAGTATCTCTAAGCGCCTTATCCTTATCAAAATTAATATCAAATTCAAGAACAATATAGATACCATTATTTCTGGCAGTTGCACTCATGCGCTTAAGTCCACGAAGATCTCGTAACTCGGTTTCTAGTGGGCGCACCAGTAATCTATCGGCATCAGTTGGTGAAATTCCAACCTGAGAAGTTGAAACAATAAGAAAAGGTATATCAATAGCTGGTTCACTCTCTCTAGGAAGTGATATAAAGGCGTAAATACCACCTATCAACATCACGACCATTATTGTAAGAACAGTTTTGGGTCGGCGTAATATTGCCTCAAGCGCATTCATCATTTTACTTCACCCTTTTCTACCCGTGTCACCGCAACTTGCTGGCCGCCAAATACATATTCCTGTCCAAAAATTATTATTTCAGCCGTGCTGGGCAAGCCAATAACCCAAATTCCGTTCAATGAATCCTTGATTGAGGTGACAGATGCAAATTGCACAATATCCCCATTGACCAATTTAACTCCTATTTCTCCTTCGCTATCAAGTGTTAGTGAAGATTGAGGAATTAAATGCGCTTGTGATGAGCCAATCGCAATTTCAGCGTTTGCTGTCAGGCCAGAACGAATTAGGCTCTTGGGGTTAGCAATTTCGATTTCAACTGTAAAAGAGCGTGTTTCAGCGTCAGATATAGATGCAATATAACTCACTTCTCCCTCGACCTGTTGCCCTGTTACAGTTGTTACTACTGCTTTTAGGCCTTCTTGTAACAGCCCTACTTTAGCTTCAACCACCATGCCCACAAATAACATTGGATCAAGCTGAACTAATGTTGCACATCGGGCATTACCAGCACTAAGCATATCGCCAGCATTTGCCAGCGGTTCTTGAATAATTCCAGCTACTTCAGCACGAACCATGGTACGTGATAATTCTAGCTCGGAACTATCAAGCGCTGAAGTAGCGCTTGCAAGAGAAGCAATCGCTGCTTGAAGTTGTACTTCATAAGAGCGCCCACTATTGGCAGGTGACAAGCCTTTTTCACGCAGCTCTTTATTTGTTTCAAAATCATCTTCAGCCTGCTTTAGAGCAGCTTTTGCTTGCGCTAGTGATGCCTGAGCTTGCGCCACTTGAGTTTTACGAACCCCCTGATCAACAGTGCAAATAAGATCGCCAACCTCTACAGATTGACCTTTTTTTACACTTACACTTTCTATCAGGCCGCTAGTTTGGGCATTGATTGAAATTGTAGCGCTGGCCTCAGTTCGTCCTCTTAAGGAAACTTCTATTGGCATTTGTTGTGCCTCAAAAAGCACAGTTCTTACACTTTGTAATTTTAGTTTATCCTTGTCGCCGTTGGTCGCTACATTTTCTCTTGCGTTCACGCCACGCAGGCTGCCCGACCCCGACACCCCCGCCTCTTTATCCTTGTCGCCGTTGGTCGCTGATGCTCCCGACCCCGACACCCCCGCCTCTTTATCCTTGTCGCCAGTAAACAGACCAATTATAGATTTTTCGCCCTCACCAGGCCCATTGCCGCCTTGAATAATTGTGCCAGTAACCAGCCAGCCACCGACAAGTAAAATCAACACAAAAGCTACGCCATAAGAAGTAATAAATTTCATAAGAATCTCTCTATCTGCTAGTTTTTTCTAGTCTTTTAGTTTCCTCTTGTCACCCTGAGCAAAGCGAAGGGTCTAAGATTCTTCGCTTTGCTCAGAATGACATCACTGTGTTATATTATTATTGTGCCAAAATTGGCATGTCCTCTTGCACAGCCAAAGCTATTAATTGATGCATATGGGTTTTAATATATTCAATTTCAACGCCAATGACGGTCGACCCATAATTTAATACCCAAACGTCACTTTTTTGTAACGGGGCTTCTAACATTTCTTTTAGCCCATGTCGTTTTTGCTCAAGCCCTTCAATGCGCTCATCTAATCTTTGTTTGACAAGGGCTGCTGGTAAGAGCGAAGCAAAACGAGCAAATAATAAAAATTCAGAACGGAAAATATCCTCGCCCAACTCATCAAATAATGAATTTTGAAATTTTGAACGCCCAGTATTAGTAATAGAATAAATCTTTTTAGTTGGTGAGCCAACATGGATTTCTTGGCGAGAAGTTACATAGCCGCCTTGCTCTAACTTATTTAGCGCTGGATAGATTGAGCCATAAGATGCCTCAACAAAATAGGCGTGTAATCCTTGTGTTGAGAGTTTTC
Source organism: Alphaproteobacteria bacterium (assembly GCA_024280655.1). GTDB lineage: Bacteria > Pseudomonadota > Alphaproteobacteria > Rhizobiales > Devosiaceae > S141-66. Next base: position 6,927 of record JAJRPR010000060.1, read on the forward strand.
TAATTTCATAGCCTGTAACATCTTTATCATAAAGAATTGAAAGGCATAGAGTTTGAATATTCATGTTGTTATCCAGCTTTGTTATTAGCATATGTGAACATCTATACAGTAAATATAATTGACTATTATCACTTAATATATTATGCGTAATGCTATATTAGTGTTCTATATATGCAATACACTCATTGATAATGTCAACCAAATTTTTATTGATCCCCATTTATGTTCGACAGGTATGTATCAAATAGACATATGTCTGTCAAGCATATACTTGTTAAGTATATATTAACCTACCCAAAGGATGAGTAATGCAGTAGAAAAATAAAAGATAGTTAGCTAGCGCAAATTTCATTCATATATTTGGCAACTTGCTCGCCAAGATGTTCACAATCCGCCGCTACAAAAAACGGATTTAGGTAATTATCTTTTGCCTTATCATAAGAAAGCGGCAACCCATCAAGCGTTAGAACAACTCCACCAGCAGCTTCAAGAATAGCTTGTCCTGCGGCGCTATCCCATTCATAAGTATTAGTAAAGCGTGGATATAGTCGTGCTTTACCCTCAGCTAAAAGACAAAATTTTAGTGCTGATCCAACCGACACATCTTCGCAAGGGGGGAGTTTAATATCAAGCTGTTTTAACAATTCACTACCATGCGAGCGAGAAGCAACTAGCTTTATATCGCCACACCCAGCAACAGAGGTTTTTTCTTTTTCACCAATTTTATTACCAATAATTTTCGCCTTAAACGCACCATCTTTGCTAGCAAAATAAATCTTGTTTTGCACTGGAATAGAAATCACACCCAATATCGGCTTGCCATTTTCAATCAAAGCAATATTAATTGTGAACTCGCCATTTTTCTTGATAAATTCTTTCGTGCCATCAAGCGGATCAACACAAAAAAATCGATTTCCTAAAGTTGGAATTTTGCCAGCTTCTGCGCTTTCTTCTGCTAGCACTGGAATGCCAGTCTTTGCCAAATGAGAGAGAATAATATCCTCAGCCCTTTGATCGGCAATAGTAACAGGTGAGCCATCAGCCTTTGCGGTGTTAGCAAAGGAAGTCTCATATATTTCAAGAATTGCTTCGCCAGCTTCAAGCGCTGCCTCAATCATAATATCTAATATTGCTTGATGATTATTCATATTTTTCAAAAACCATTCTTAACAATTAATGACCGCCCAAAGTTCCAGTTTTTACCGAATAATCAGCCGCTACTTGATATTCAGGGTCATCATCAGAATCTACCATTAACTGACCTGCACGTTTTAGCAAGCGATGACAATCTTGAGTTAAATGTCTTAATTGTAAAACCTTATCCTGTTTTTTATATTTTTTAGCCAAATCCTCTATCGCCTGTAATGCAGATTGGTCGGCAACTCGTGAATTTATAAAATCAACAATTACTAATTCAGGATCAGTTTCAGGGTGAAAAATTTCTGAAAATCCTTCAACCGAGCCAAAGAATAATGGGCCCTGAATTTTATATATTTTAGCGCCCTTTTTATTGGTTTCAATATGAGCATGAATGCGTTTTGCATTACTCCAAGCATAAGCAAGCGCCGAAACAATAACCCCAACCACAACAGCAACCGCTAAATCATGCTCAACCGTCACCACAGTTACCAGCAAAATCACTAGCGCATCAATAAGCGGGATTTTACGCAAAATCACTAAAGAGCGCCAAGCAAAAGTTCCAATCACTACCATGAACATCACGCCAACCAAAGCGGCAAGCGGAATTTGCTCAATCAAGCCAGAGGCAAATAATATAAACACCAATAAAAACAGTGCCGCACTAATGCCAGAAAGCCTAGTGCGACCACCAGATTTAACATTTATCATAGATTGCCCAATCATTGCGCAACCACCCATGCCACCAAAAAATCCAGTTACAGTATTTGCAACACCTTGCGCCACACATTCTTTTGACGCACCAGAACGCCGTCCAGTAATTTCACCAACCAAATTAAGCGTTAATAGGCTTTCAATCAGCCCAATCGCTGCCAAAATCACTGCATAAGGAAAGATGATTTTTAGCGTCTCAAGATTTAGATCAACCATAGGAATAGAAAATTGCGGTAAACCACCCTTAATTGAAGCAAGATCGCCAACTCGTGGCACATCAATGCCAAAGAAAATAACAATGAAAGCGACAATGCCAATGCCAGCTAGAGGGGCTGGAATAAATTTAGTAATTTTTGGCATTAGCCAAATAATTAACATAGTCAGAACAACAAGCCCAAGCATAATATAAAGCGGCATACCGCTCATCCAAACTTCTGCACCATCGGGCGTGCGAGTTTTAAATTGGCTAAGTTGTGCCAAAAATATAACAATCGCTAAGCCATTTACAAAGCCAAGCATAACGGGGTGCGGCACAAGGCGAATGAATTTACCAAGATGAAAAACACCAGCAAGAATTTGCATAATGCCCATTAAAACAACGGTAGCAAATAAATATTCAACCCCATGTTGCGCAACAAGTGCCACCATCACAACAGCTAACGCACCAGTAGCACCAGAAATCATACCGGGACGACCACCAATAATCGCAGTAATAAGCCCAACAATAAAAGCCGCATAAAGCCCAACCAATGGGTGCACGCCAGCAACAAAAGAAAACGCCACCGCTTCAGGAACAAGCGCCAAAGCAACAGTTAAACCAGCTAAAAGCTCAATCTTTATACGATTAGGTGTGAAGGGGATTTTTTTAGGCTGATTTTTTTCACCCGATTTAAAACGTTCAGCAAAAGCTGCCATCGTTGGCTTGATCATTATTATTACTCTGTTTGAAATATTCTTAAGCCTCATAAAGCAATTAACAAGAAAAGCAAACTTTATAACATATAGGATTTTGCCCTTTTATATTCTTAATATTGACATTGAGAACCAATGCATTAATCTGGCTTGGGACTGTGTTTATTAAAAACACTTAAATAATTTTAGTAGGGTCTATCAAAGTAGTTTGAATAAATCCTAACTATTACAATATGTGCTTTGGGCGCAATAGCGTATTTAGCTATTTGGCGACCAAGCAAAAGGATATGAAGTGACCGATATAAATCGGTTCGCCGATGTAAATTCACCAAGCCATGAAAAGGCTGAATTGCATCAAAAGGAGCGTACGCCCCAAAGCCCAAAACCTGCTGCAAAAGCTGGTTTGAAAGCAAATGGTGCTATGTTCTCTAAAAAAGGCGAACAGGAAATAATAGATATCCCTATCGGCGCAAGCTAAGCCCTATCTATGCAGCGCTTGATCTTGGCACTAATAATTGCCGCCTATTGGTCGCTCGTAAAAATGAAAACGGCTTTAAGGTAATTGATGGTTTTTCTCGCATTGTGCGGCTTGGGGAAGGTGTTTCTCAAACTGGAATGCTTGACGAACAAGCGATTGAGCGCACGCTTGAAGCGCTAAAAATATGCGCCATAAAGTTAGAACGCCATAAACCAAAAAGAATGCGCCTAATCGCAACGCAAGCTTGTCGTGGGGCAAGAAACTCAGAAGAATTTCTGGCTCGAGTAAAAAGTGAAATCGGTCTTGAATTAGAAATAATCGACCAGCAAACCGAAGCAAAATTAGCGGTTACTGGTTGTGGTGATCTAATTGAAAAAGATGTAATGGGTGCGCTAATGTTTGACATTGGTGGCGGCTCGTCAGAATTAGCATGGCTTGATTTTCGTGGTGGGCGACCAAAGGCAAATGGCAAATTAGCTTCCTCAATTCGCTCTTGGCAATCGCTAGAAATTGGGGTTGTTTCCATTGCAGAAAAATTTGGCGGCAAAGATGTAAGTAAGCAAAAATTTGAGGATATGGTTGGTTTTGTCGCTGAAAAGCTGAAAGGTTTTAAGGGCTCAAACAAATTGAAAGATATGATTAAATCCCATAATGTGCATCTGATTGGCACATCGGGAACTGTTACCACATTAGCAGGTTTGCACCTTGGGCTTGAGCGCTATGATAGATCGCAAGTTGATGGTTTGATGATGCGAAATGATGAAGTAGTTGATACGATGCGTGTGCTTATCTCTATGTCTTATGATCGCCGTGCGGAGCACCAATGTATTGGATCAGATCGTGCCGATTTAGTAATACCGGGTTGTGCGATTTCTGAAGCTATAAGACGTGAATGGACAACTGATTATATTCGAGTAGCGGATAGGGGTTTGCGTGAGGGCATGTTAATTTCTTTAATGGATATGGATAAAAGAAAAAACCCCAATAAATTTAGACCAAGAAAACCACAAGAGAAAAATAATGGCTAAAATGGGCAAAGGAACAAATAGAGGTAAAGTTAAGGGAATAGCTGGCGCTAATTCACGCGCAAATTCGGGGCTTAAAACTCGTGTTAAAACGGCTAAAAAGCGAAAATTATCTTCAACACTTTGGTTGCAACGTCAATTAAATGATCCCTATGTTGCACGCGCAAGATCTGAGGGTTATCGATCTCGTGCAGCATTTAAGATTTTGGAATTGCACGAAAAATATAAATTATTCAAACCGGGAATGAAAGTCGTAGATCTTGGTTGCGCTCCGGGTGGTTGGTTGCAAGTGGCAGCAAAAGAAGTGCAATCATCACATAAAACACCATCAATCGTTGGTATTGATTATCTTGAAATGGGTGCAATTCCGGGCACGATAATTTTGCAAAAAGATTTTAATGATGAAGATGCACCAGAAAAACTAATAGAGGCGCTTGGTGGGCATAAAGCAGATCTTGTTCTCTCAGATATGGCAGCGCCAACAACAGGGCACCGCCCAACCGATCACATTCGTATAATTGCATTGGTCGAATTGGCGGCAGATTTTGCTATAAATGTACTCGCACCCGGAGGCACATTTGTAGCAAAGGTTTTTCAGGGCGGCACTGAGCATCAATTATTAAATGAATTAAAGAAAAACTTTACAAAAACATTTCACGCTAAACCCCCCGCATCTCGACAAGATAGTGCAGAAACCTATTTAATAGCCACAGGCTTTAAGGGATAATGCTTTTATAGTTTTTGTAGCCAAACAGTGTTTTTGGTGATAATGGCACGTGTCAATCGTTCATATAAATGATTCTATTCATTCAAATTTGCATTTAAGGATAAGGCGAATGGCAAAAATAATTTCTTCTGTTACAGGCGATGCGGCACTAACTTTTGATGATGTGTTATTACAGCCTGCAAAATCAGAAATCTTACCAACCGATGTTGATCTATCTACCCGTATTACAAATGATATTGAGTTGAAATTACCTATTCTTTCTTCTGCAATGGATACAGTAACTGAAAGCGCCATGGCTATTGCAATGGCGCAAGCTGGCGGTTTGGGCGTGATACACAGAAATCTTACTCCTGAATTGCAGGCCAAAGAAGTTGCAAAGGTAAAAATCTTTGAAAGCGGAATGGTTGTTAATCCAATAACTATTGGCCCCAAAGCTACATTAAATGATGCGCTTGCTCTTATGAAAAATTATTCTATTTCTGGCATTCCAGTAGTTGAAAATGGTGGCACTGGTGGACGAGCTACAGGAAAACTGGTTGGTATTCTAACCAATCGTGATGTGCGCTTCGCCTCAAATAAATCGCAACCAGTTTCAGAACTTATGACCCATGAAAATCTTGTAACGGTAAATAAAGATGTTAGCCAATCAGATGCCAAGCGCTTATTGCATACTCACCGCATTGAAAGATTATTAGTAATAGATGAGAGCAAAAATTGCATCGGCTTGATAACCGTTAAAGATATGGAAAAGGCTATTGCTAACCCAAATGCGATTAAAGATAAAAATGGCTCTTTAAGAGTTGGCGCGGCTTCAACTGTAGGCGAAGCTGGATTGGAACGCTCCTTAGCATTAATTGATGCTGGTGCAGATATTGTGGTAATAGATACGGCGCACGGTCATTCTGTTCGGGTAATTGAAGCGGTGCGTGAACTTAAAAAATCACGACCCAATTCTCGCATTGTTGCAGGTAATGTTGCAACAGCAGAGGCAACTTTAGCGCTTATTGATGCAGGAGCGGATGCGGTTAAAGTTGGCATTGGACCGGGCTCAATTTGCACAACCAGAATTATTGCAGGGGTTGGTGTGCCGCAATTAGCCGCCATTATGGCGTGCGCAGCAGAGGCAGATAAACATAATATCCCAATCATTGCCGATGGCGGTATTAAATTTTCTGGCGATATGGCAAAGGCATTAGCTGGCGGTGCAAGTTGCGCAATGGTAGGATCGCTTTTGGCAGGAACAGATGAAAGCCCCGGTGAAACATATCTTTATCAAGGACGCTCCTATAAATCATATCGGGGCATGGGATCAGTTGGTGCAATGGCTCGTGGTTCGGCCGATAGATATTTCCAACAAGAAGTAAATGACGAAATGAAACTCGTTCCAGAAGGCATTGAGGGGCAAGTTGCCTATAAAGGGCCTGTTGCTAGTGTATTACATCAATTAGCTGGCGGCGTACGTGCCTCAATGGGATATACTGGCGCTAAGAATTTACAGGTATTTACTCGTGAGGCAAAATTTGTCAAAATTTCTGGGGCGGCATTGCATGAAAGTCACGTGCACGATGTTTCAATCACTCGTGAAAGCCCAAATTATCGAGGAGGACACTAATGGATAAAATCTTACTTGGCTCGGTTGCCTTACAATTATTGCTAACATTTGTTCTAATGTTTTGGATGGGAATTTCACGGATTAATGCGATAAAAAACAAACAAGTTAGGTTTAGTGAAATTGCATTAAGCACTGATAAATACCCCCAGCAAGCACGTCAAATTGCCAATGCTTTTGCCAACCAATTTCAAATGCCACTTATATTTTATTTTGGCGTTGTTCTTAGTCTTATTTATGGCTATGGCACTACTAACAACCTAGAAATTTTGCTTGCCTATAGCTTTGTTGCCTTGCGTTATATTCATGTGTTTATTCATACAACAAACAATAATCTTATCTGGCGATTAAATATTTATTTTGTTGGAGTTTTAGTTTTAATAGCATATCTAGTTGCTATATTTTATAGAATAATATTTTAAGGATTTTTATGCGCCTATCAGGAAGAATATCTGCCGCTATTGAAATTATAGAAATCATAAAGCAGCACCATGCTCCAGTGTCTTTGGCACTAAAAAATTGGGGCACAAGCCATCGCTTTGCAGGCTCTGGTGATAGGGCGGCGATTGGTAATTTGGTCTATGATGTTTTGCGAAAGCAAAATCTTCATGCGCATTTAATGCAATCAGAAAATGCCCGTGCTTTAGTTTTATCTGTTGTAATAAGAGATTGGGGTTTCAGGGTTGATGATCTAAATTCTGATTTTTCAAGCGATAAATTTGCCCCTGAGAAAATTAGCGAGCAAGAAAAAACATTGCTAGAAGCAAAAATTGATAAAAAGAATACCCCAAAGCATATTCTAGCAAATATCCCGCAATGTCTTGAAACCACTTTAGGAAAAACATTTGGTGAAATTTTAGTTAAAGAGGGCAAGGCTCTGGCTTTGCGTCCGCCACTTGATTTGCGAGTTAATAAATTGCTCTCAACTAGTGATAAAGTGCAAAAGGCTCTAGAGCGCTTTAGCCCTGAATTTACCAAAATTATTCCTGAGGCATTACGCATTAAAGCTGGTGAGAAACATGCTCGCACGCCAAATGTAACAGCAGATGAAGCCTATAAAAAAGGCTGGTTTGAAATTCAAGATCTCGGCTCACAAATTGTCAGCTCGTTAGTTGGCGCAAAAGAGGGCGAGCAGGTGCTAGATTATTGCGCAGGTGCTGGCGGCAAAACACTTGCCCTTGCCGCAAACATGCAAAATAAGGGGCAAATATTTGCATATGATAATGATAGAAATCGCCTCAAACCAATTTACGATAGGTTAAAGCGCAATGGGGTGAGAAATGTGCAAACCATAGCGCCAAACGATAAGGCACTAGAAAACCTAATTGGTAAAATGGATAGGGTAATTATTGATGCTCCTTGCACAGGTTCTGGCACTTGGCGCCGTCGCCCTGATACCAAGTGGAAGCTAAGTGAAAATCTGTTAAATGAGCGCCTTAAACAGCAAGCTGAAATTTTACAAGAAGCAGCAAAATATGTAAAAAAAGGCGGGCAGCTAACCTATATTACTTGCTCGATTTTGCCAGCTGAAAATATTGAGCAAATTGAAAAATTTTTAGAGAGCAATAAAGAATTTAACGCCTTGCCATCTGATAGTATTTGGCAGAAAAAATTTGGCTCAAACAGCGTAGCACGACCCTATTTTGACAAATGCGGACTAACCCTAACTCCTGCCTCCTGCGGCACAGATGGTTTTTATATTTCTATTATGCAAAGGAAATAATATGCCTGTTCCTAATCACGAGGTGACTAGTCACGAGGCAATCCTAATCGTAGATTTTGGCTCACAAGTTACTCAACTTATTGCAAGGCGTTTGCGTGAAGCAGGGGTATATTGCGAAATTCACCCATTTTCAAAAGCTAGCGATGAATTAACTCGATTAAAACCAAAAGGCATAATTCTTTCAGGCGGCCCTGCTTCTGTGCTGGATAAAAACGCACCACAAATTGACAAGAGATTGCTTGAAACCAATGTGCCAATTTTGGGCATTTGTTATGGTCAACAAGCGCTTTGCGTTGCGCTTGGCGGTAAGGTCGAGGCAGATCACCATGCTGAATTTGGACGAGCCGAGATAACCCCAAACAAGGCTTGCGCTCTTTATGATGATGTTTGGGAATTGGGCAGTGAACATCAAGTTTGGATGTCGCACGGCGATAGGGTTACAACCCTCCCTAAAGGTTTTGAAGTAGTAGCAACTTCAAGCGGCGCACCTTTTGCCTTCATTGAGAATAAAGAAAAGCAAATCTGGGCAGTACAATTTCACCCCGAAGTTCATCACACACCAGATGGGGCAAAATTACTGTCAAATTTTGTGCATAAGATTTGTGGTTGCACAGGCGATTGGACAATGGCGACCTATAAGCAGCAAGCGATTGATAAAATCCGTGAGCAGGTGGGTGATGGCAAGGTGATTTGCGGGCTTTCTGGCGGAGTGGATAGTTCGGTTGCGGCATTATTATTGCACGAGGCGATTGGCGATAATCTAACCTGTATTTTGGTAGATCACGGCTTGATGCGCCAGAACGAAGCCAAAGATGTGGTTGAGATGTTTAAGAAGCATTATAACCTAAAATTAGTGCATGTTGATGCGGTGGATTTATTTATCAATGCGCTTGAAGGCGAGAGCGATCCTGAAACTAAGCGAAAACCCATTGGGCGATTATTCATTGAAACTTTTGAAGCGGAAGCAAACAAGCTGGGTGGTGCAAATTTCTTAGCGCAAGGCACGCTTTACCCCGATGTGATAGAATCTGTATCTGTTTCGGGCGGCCCCTCAGCAACAATAAAATCACACCATAATGTTGGTGGCCTGCCAGAGCGCATGAATATGGAATTAGTCGAGCCATTGCGTGAATTGTTCAAAGACGAGGTAAGAGCGCTTGGGCATGAATTAGGTCTGCCAGATAGCTTCATAGGTCGCCATCCGTTTCCCGGCCCCGGATTAGCAATTCGCCTACCCGGAGGCGTTACACGAGATAAGCTAGAAATTTTAAGAAAAGCCGATGTGATTTATCTTGATGAAATAAGAAAAGCAGGGCTTTACGATAGGATCTGGCAAGCATTTGCGGTATTATTGCCAGTGCAAACAGTAGGCGTAATGGGCGACAACCGAACCTACGAATTTGTCTGCGCCCTAAGAGCAGTAACTTCGGTAGATGGCATGACAGCGGATTTTTATCCTTATGATATGGAGTTTTTAGGAAAAGCGGCAACTCGGATAATTAACGAAGTTCGTGGTATAAATCGAGTGGTTTATGATGTGACGAGCAAGCCTCCGGGCACGATTGAATGGGAGTAGAAACCCGATTGGTGCAAAGCGCCAAAAAAACAATTAAGAATTGTTTCTAGGATTTTTACGCGCTGAGCGCCGCCGCGAAGAGCAAGAAAGAGTTATAGATTTACCTTATAATACTAAACCCCCACCCTCAATCCCTCCCCACAAGTGGGAGGGAGGCAGATTGAGTTTTGGCTAAATATTTTATCAAAGAATGCAGAACTTATTCCCCTCCCACTTGCGAGGAGGGGTTAGGGGTGGGGCTGAGACAAAACCCTAAAGCTGCTTTTCTTTCACCTTGCGTAATTGCTCTTCTGCTTCACTTGCCTCACGCTGACGATTCCACATTTGCGCATAGAGCCCTTTTTTGCCAAGCAATGATCTATGCTTACCACGCTCAACAATCTCGCCTTTTTCTAGCACTATAATTTCATCGGCATTGATAATGGTTGAGAGCCTATGCGCTATAACTAAAGTTGTGCGACCTTTTGAAACGGCATCAAGAGCCGATTGAATTTCACGCTCGGTTTTTGTATCAAGCGCTGAGGTTGCTTCGTCAAGAATTAAAACCGGCGGCGCTTTTAATATTGTTCTGGCTATCGCTACTCGTTGCTTTTCACCACCCGAAAGTTTTAGCCCACGCTCGCCAACTCTTGTATCATAACCTTGAGGAAGCGAGGCGATGAATTCACCAATTTGCGCCATATGCGCCGCCTCTTCAATTTCA
>JAJRPR010000061.1 GCA_024280655.1 Alphaproteobacteria bacterium
AAAAGTATGAATATCAGCTTCTATAATTTCTTTTGAGCCAAGAATAATTCCGCCCATTGCTCGCCCCTGCCCATCAATATGTTTGGTTGCTGAATAGACGACTAAATCAGCCCCTAGCTTAAGCGGTTTTTGAAAAATCGGGGTCGCAAAAACATTATCAACAATTAGCTTTGCGCCATTTGCATGTGCAATATCAGCTACCGCCTTAATATCAACCAGTTCAAGAATTGGATTAGTCGGTGATTCAATAAATATAGCTTTGGTATTTTTTTGCATAGCTATTGCAAAATCTTTAGGGTTGCGCCCATCAACTAGCGTTGCGCTAACTCCCCAACGAGGCAAAAAATCTTCAACCACATATCGACAAGAGCCAAAAAGCGCACGAGCCGCAACTACGTGATCGCCAGCCTTTACTTGGCTCATAAGGGCGGTTGTAACTGCCGCCATGCCAGTAGCCGTTGCACGAGCCGCTTCTGCTCCTTCAATTAGCGCCATTCTATCTTGGAACATATCAACGCTTGGATTTGAAAAACGAGAATAAATATGTCCCTCTTCATTGCCCTCAAATCGCTGTTGAGCGCTTAAAGAATTTTCATAAGTAAAACCAGAATTAAAATATATGCCTTCAGAGGTTTCGCCAAATGGGCTACGAGCGCCTCCGCCATGCACCGCTAAAGTTTGTGGTGAGAGGTTAGCTTTATCATTTAGTGGGTTTTTATTATTATTTTTTGTCATTACAGTTTTCAAGATTATTAGCTTATTATGGGTGTAAGCCAAAATGGTGCTTTGCGTCAATAAAAATGGGGTGTATGATAAATAGTATGAATTAGATTTTTTGGGCATTTTAGATGGTTGAACATATAAATTTCAAAAATGGTGTTTTCTCAACTTCAATGATTGAAGAATTAATTGATATTGGCGCAATAAAACTTAATGATGCGCTCGATATTGCGCAAATTCAACCAGCTAGTTTAGATTTAAGGATTGGAGATAAAGCCTATCGTATAAGAGCGAGTTTTTTACCCGGCCCTGAATTTTCTGTTGCAGATAGAATTGAAGATCTGAAATTACACGAAATTGATCTTAGTGAGGGGGCGGTGCTTGAGCGGGGCTGTGTTTATCTTGTGCCTTTGCTTGAAAGCCTAGATTTGCCAAGTGAAGTTTCAGCCTCAACCAATCCAAAAAGCTCAACTGGTCGTTTAGATGTTTTTACTAGAACAATAGGTGATAGGGCACGTGGTTTTGATGTATTGCCAAAGGGATATAAGGGCCCGCTTTATATTGAAATTAGCCCAAGAACTTTCCCCATTTTGGTTCGCAAAGGCTCTCGCCTAAGCCAAATGCGGTTTAGGACGGGTGATAATTTACTCAATATCGAAGAGCATATTGCGCTCCATAAACAGCAAACATTGGTGTTTAATCCCAATATGGAAGTTGCAAATGGCGTTGCGCTTTCGATTGACCTTAGAGGAGAAGAGCGTAATGGTCTGATAGGGTTTCGCTCAAAACGCCATACGGCAGTAATTGATGTTGATAAAAAAGGAACGCTTGAGGTGCTTGATTTTTGGGATCCGCTTTATGCAAACGCTAAAAACGAGCTTATTTTAGACCCTGAAGAATTTTATATTTTAGTTTCTCGTGAAAGCCTGCAAGTACCACCAGATTATGCCGCCGAAATGCTGCCGTTTGATCCGCTAGTTGGCGAATTTAGAGTGCATTATGCAGGGTTTTTTGATCCCGGATTTGGGCATAGCGAGGCAGGTGGCGAAGGCTCTTGCGCAGTTTTAGAAGTGCGCTCACGTGAAGTGCCGTTTGTGCTCGGGCATGGTCAAACAATCGGGCGGCTTTTATATGAGAGAATGAGCGAGCGACCAAAACAACTTTATGGCACTGATTTAGGCTCAAACTATCAAGCGCAAAGACTTAAATTATCAAAACATTTCAAAGAATTTATACCTAGCAAATAGGTGCAATATTTTACAGATAAAAAACCTAACGACAGATATTTTTCAGCCGCTTAGCCTTGAGGTAAAAGCTGGTGAGATTGTTATAATTTCTGGTGCGTCTGGAGCAGGTAAGTCGCTATTTTTGCGGGCTATTGTTGATCTTGATGTCAATGAGGGCGAGGTGTTTTTTGGTGATATTGAGCGTAATGTTATTGCCGCTCATATTTGGCGCTCAATGGTTGCTTTTGTGCCAGCGCAAACTGGCTGGTGGGCGGATAGGGTTGGCGATCATTTTGAACAAACTAATTTGTTAGATGATTTATTATTAAAAGTAGGTCTGCCGCTTGAAGTGTTTGATTGGCAAGTAAGCCGTCTTTCGAGCGGCGAAATGCAGCGTTTGGGGTTTGTGCGTGCTTTAGCTCTAAAGCCAAAATTTTTACTACTTGATGAGCCAACCTCTGCGCTTGATAAAAAAACCACTAAACTGGTTGAGGAGCTTATCAAAGAACAGCTCGATTTAGGGGTCGGTATTATTATGATTAGCCATGATGATGAGCAAGTTAAGCGCCTTGCAAATCGCTCGTTCATTTTAGAACATGGTGAATTAAAACAACAAAAACCCTCTAGAGGGAGCAAGAAGGGAGAGCGAAAAAATGGCTGATTATATCTCGCTTTCATATTGGGATTTAGCGCTTGGGGCAATTTTCATTTTGCTCAATGGCGCAATTTCTATTGCCTTTAGATTAGGCCTAGCCAAAAAATTATTCATTGTTACGTTTCGTATGGTGGTACAATTATCAATAGTTGCCCTATTGCTTAGGGGGATTTTTGCTATTTCAAACCCTTGGATAACTTTGCTTGTCGCTTTTATCATGGTGCTATTTGCTGGGCGTGAAATTTATGCTCGCCAAGAAAAGAAATTAGCAGGTTTTTGGGGTTTTTCTATTGGTGCTGGCTCGATGATGGTTGCTGGCATGTTAGTAACTTTAATTGCTCTTACAACGCAAATTCAGCCAGATCCATGGTTTAAGCCGCAATTTGCTTTGCCGCTTTTTGGTATGATTTTGGGCAATACTATGACCGGCGTTTCGCTAGCGCTGGATAATCTCACTACAACCTTAAAGCGAGAGCAAAGGGCGGTTGAGGCTTTACTTTTACTTGGAAAAACTCGCTTCCAAGCAATGTTGCCCTTTATTCGCATTGCTTTGAGGGCTGGATTTATGCCAATAATTAACGCAATGGCGGCAATGGGAATTGTTTCGCTACCGGGCATGATGACAGGGCAAATATTATCGGGAGTTGATCCAGCAGAAGCGGTAAAATATCAAATTCTAATATTACTACTGATAGGTGGCGCAACAGGGCTAGGGGTGATTAGCGCAACTCTTTTAAGTGCCTATAGGCTTAGTGATAATAGAGATAGATTGCGATTAGATAGATTAAAAAAATAATTGCTTGACCTTCTAGTAACTAGAAGGATTATGTGTAACTAGAATAACCAAAAAAGGATAGAAATCATGAAAAAAGATGATTGTTGTTCAGGAGATCATGAACAAAAAACAAAAAACACTGATAATAAAGAAAGCAGCTGCTGCTCAAGCAATCACCAAGATAAAAAAGATGAGTGCTGTTCTGGTGAAAAAAAATCTGATAAAAAAGATGGTGCATGCTGTTCTAGTGATGGGAAAAAGTCTGATAAAAAAGACGGTGAATGCTGCTCTAGTAATAAAGACGAGGAAAAAACTAGCTGTTGTTCAAGCAATCACGGTGATGCAATAGCTGAAGAAGGTTCGGTAATTGATCCTGTTTGCGGCATGAGTGTTAAACTTAATGCTGGCAAGATGAGCGCTGAATATGGTGGCAAGGACTATCATTTTTGCAATCCAAAATGTCATGCAAAGTTTGTTGCCGATCCTTATTTTTATGCTTCTGGCAATAATAAGAAAAAGCCAAAAGTTGAGAATAAAAATGCGCTTTATACTTGCCCAATGGATCCTGAAATTGTGCAAGAAGGGCCGGGTACTTGCCCGATATGTGGCATGGCGCTTGAGCCTATGTCTGGCGCATCGGACGAGCCAAACCATGAATTAATAGATTTTACTCGCCGTTTTTGGGTTAGTGCGGCGGCTGCCGTTCCGCTAATTATTTTAACGATGGGGCAATTTGTTGGGTTTCCAATTCGTGAATGGATTGGTGAGCAATATGTAATTTATATTGAATTTGTTTTGGCAACCCCTGTTGTTTTATGGGCGGCATTGCCGTTTTTTCAACGTGGTTGGTCTTCTGTTGTTACAAGAAATTATAATATGTGGACGCTTATTATGCTTGGGGTTGGGGCGGCCTATGCCTATTCAACCATTGCGATATTCTTCCCCGGTCTTTTTCCTGCAGGTCTAAAAGATGCAGCAGGTCATATGCCGATTTATTTTGAAGCGGCAGCAGTGATAATTGCGCTGGTGTTTTTGGGACAAGTGCTTGAATTACGAGCACGCGAACGCACAGGAAATGCCATTAAGGCTTTGCTTAATCTTGCGCCAAAAACTGCTCGCCGGATTAACCCCGATGGATCTGAATATGATGCGCCTTTGGAAAATATCTTACAGAACGATTTATTGCGAGTTCGCCCCGGTGAGAGCATTCCTGTTGATGGGATAATTACTGAGGGTAGCTCTTCGATTGATGAAAGCATGATAACTGGTGAATCTTTGCCTGTTGCAAAGGGTGAAAAAGATGAAGTTACAGGCGGTACAATAAATAAAAACGGCTCGCTGATTATTAAAGCGCAAAAGGTTGGCGATGAAACCATGCTTGCAAAAATCATTGAAATGGTTGCCAATGCACAGCGCTCACGTGCGCCAATTCAGGGCATGGTTGATAAGGTTGCCTCATACTTTGTGCCAGTAGTTGTGGCAATTGCTATAATTGCCTTTATCTTATGGATGGTTTTTGGCCCATCACCTGCCTTTATTTTTGCTCTAGTTTCAGCGATTTCGGTGCTAATTATTGCCTGCCCTTGTGCAATGGGCTTGGCAACGCCGATGTCAATTATGACAGCCGCTGGCATGGGAGCGCAAAATGGCGTGCTGATTAAAGACGCAACAGCGCTTGAGCAAATGGCAAAAGTTGATGTGTTAATTGTTGATAAAACAGGCACGCTGACAATGGGCAAACCAGACCTTACAGATGTTCTTGTGTTTAATGATGATAGTGAAAATGAGTTCTTATCAAAAGTTGCAACGCTTGAAAATTCTTCTGAGCACCCATTAGCCGAATCGATTGTTGAAGGCGCAAAACAACGTGGTGCAAAAATTACTAAGGTAAGTAACTTCACCTCAATCACTGGTAAGGGTGTTAGCGGATTGGTTGGAAAGAGCCAAGTTGCTATTGGCAATAAGGCAATGATGGACACACTTAGTGTGGATACAACAGATGTCACAACAAAGGCCAATAATTTACGTGAAACTGGCCGCACGGCAATGTTTGTTGCAATAGATAATAAGCTTGCAGGGATTATTGCGGTTGCTGATCCGATTAGAAAAGAAACCAAAGATACGATTGAAAAACTACATGCACTTGGCCTTAAAATCATTATGGCAACTGGCGATAATGAAAGAACGGCACAGGCAGTGGCTAACGAGTTAGGCATTGATGAAGTTTTGGCTGGTGTGTTGCCTGAGGATAAGCAAGCGCTAGTTACCAGATTGCACAAAGAAGGCAAGATGGTTGCTATGGCTGGTGATGGCGTTAATGATGCTCCTGCGCTTGCGCAAGCTGATGTTGGTATTGCAATGGGAACAGGCGCTGATGTGGCAGTTGAAAGTGCTGGCATTACGCTTTTGGGCGGTGATCTTAGCGGAATTGTGCGGGCAAGAAACTCGCCAAAGCCACAATAAGAAACATCAAGCAAAATCTGTTTTTTGCCTTTGCCTATAATGCTGCTGGTGTGCCTATCGCCGCTGGTATTCTTTATCCATTAACCAACACTTTGCTCTCGCCAATGATTGCGGCAGCTGCTATGAGCCTGTCATCTGTTTCAGTGATTTCAAATGCTCTGAGACTAAACAGGTTAAAATTAAAGGACTAAGAATGCCACTTAATCGGCGTGAACTACTAAAATATAGTGCAAAGATTGGTGCAAGTGGTGCAGCTTTTTTAGCTGCGCCATTTTCGCTTAAAGTTGCTTTTGCCAGCTCTAATTATATTGAGCTAGTTGCCGCTCCTATCAAACAATCATTGGTGGGTGTTGATGGGCCTCTTTCTGATCTTTGGCTTTATAATGGTCAAACACCCGGCCCTGAAATTCGGGTAAAAAAGGGTGAGAGGGTTTTAGTTAGGTTGATTAACCAACTTGAAGAGCCAACAACCATTCATTGGCACGGGATAAGAATTGATAATGCAATGGACGGTGTTCCCGGCCTTACGCAAGAAGCGGTGATGCCCGGTGAGAGTTTTGATTATAATTTTGTAGCGCCAGATGCAGGCACATTTTATTATCATTCGCACAATAAAACTTGGAGCCAAGTAGCAAGAGGGCTTTATGGCACTTTAATTGTTGAAGAAGAAAATGAGATTTTTGATCAAAAACATGATTTAACTTTAGTGATTGATGATTGGCGTATTGGAAAAGATGGCAAGCTAGATTTAGCCTCACTTGGCGCAATGATGGACTGGTCGCATGAAGGTCGTTTGGGCAATCTTTTAACTGTTAACTCACAAAATCAGCCAAGTTTCAAACTCAATGCAGGTGAAGCCTATCGCCTACGTTTAATCAATGTTGCAAATTCTAGAATTTTAGAAATTGATCCAAATAGTTTTAACGCAAAAATTCTTGCCTATGATGGACAATCAATAGGTGAGCCGCAAATATTACAATATTCGCCAATGTTAATTGGTCCTGCGCAAAGAGTTGATCTTTTAGTTACACCTAAAGTGGGAGCTGATTTCTCGATTGAAGAATTATCTTCAGGGCAGGCATATTCATTTGCAAAATTTGAAATTATTGGCGACAAAGAAACTGCCCCCTCTTTGGTGCAATTACCACTAAGCAATATACCTGAACCTGATATTGCCAA
>JAJRPR010000062.1 GCA_024280655.1 Alphaproteobacteria bacterium
GGCAACTTTATATTGCTTGCCACCAGTTTTTATTACTGCAAACATTTTTTCTCTCTTTATCCACTTGTGTGGAATTATTTTCGCGCTTTATGGTGCTATAGAATAGTCTTTTGGCTTAATTAAACCGTAAACCTCAAGCTGCAATTAACATATAGACTAAACGCAAATATCTAAACTTTGCGCAAAGTTGGCTGTTTATGCTGATAAACCTATAGTTTGTCAAGTTTTTATCCTAGCAAAAGGGTAGTTTTATATATGATTTCATTTGATTGAAAATTTGAATTTGTTCTGGTGGTAATTATTGGAGAAAATTTCCAAGTAGAAAGGCTTTATGAATTAACATGGGCGCAGTTTTTGAAATATACAAAAAGCCCAATTAGAATTTCTTCCAATCGGGCTTATCTATTTTATATTAAAATAATTACTTAGAACTACTTAACAGGGCCAACTTCAACAAATGTGCCGCCTTTAACTACCATTTCTACGATAGTTCCCGGTACATCGCCAGCTGCATCAAACTCGTGTGAGCCTGAAGCGCCTTCGTAGTTTATTTCTTTGCCTGCTTTAAGAAGAGCAACTGCTTTTTCCCATTCACCCGGCAAGATAACTTCACCCGGTGCAGAAGAAACAGAGCGTACGGCGGCACTTAGACCAGCACGATCGCTAGAGCCGTTTTTCTCAACAGCTAGTGCTAAGATAAATGTCCCATCATATGCTTGTGGTGCAAAGATTGATGTTGGATCAAGCCCAGCAGCTGTTGCAAGATCAGCATAGATAGTAGAGCCAGCAACTTCAGGTGAACCTGGTTTTGTAGCAATCATGCCCTCAACTGCCTTTGCATCAATACCAGTTAGAGCTTCATCACCAACCATGCCATCACCACCAGTATAAGTTGTGAAGTCACCGCTTTCAACGGCTTGGCGAAGAACTGTTTGACCAGAACCAGAAGCATAGGCAAGAATAACTAGATTTTGCGCACCAGTTGCGGCAAGTGATCCAAGTCCAGCACGATAATCAGCTTTACCTTCTTCATGTCCTTCAGAAGCGGCAACTGTTCCGCCGTTTTCTTCAAAAGAAGCAGCAAGCGCATCGGCAAAGCCTTTGCCATAATCATTATTTACATAAGAAATAGCAATTTCTTTAATGCCCTTTGAAAGCAATAGACGAGCCATAACATCGCCTTGATAAGCATCTGATGGTGCAGTTCTAAATACTAGATCATTATCATCTAAAGTAGTTAGTGATGGCGAAGTTGAAGCTGGTGAAATCATTACAACATTGCCCGGTATGCCAGCATTATTAGCAGCTGAAATAGTAGCACCAGAGCAAAGCGCACCAATTATTGCTGTTACTTGATCGGTATTTACTGCCTTATCAGCAGCGTTAGCAGCAGCTGTCGCGTCAGCGCAAGTTGTATCGCCTGATACAAATGAAAGTGTGCCACCAACAATGCCACCCTGTGCATTTACATGTTCGGCTGCTAGTTTTGCTCCCTCAAAAATTGGTGGAGTAAGGCCTTCAATCGGGCCAGTAAAGCCGCCTAAAAAGCCAAATTTCACATCTTGGGCAAAAGCTGGTGCTGCAACAAGAAGAGCTGTAACGGCTACGCCAAGAGTTAAAGTTTTTTTCAAAATCTTCATGATTTCCCTCTAAAAGTTTGTTATTGTTAAAACCATATTAGCATTTAAGAACACCTAAAAAATAGCATGGTTTAGCGAGATGTTATCTCGTTAAAAATATCTTTGCATATAATTGCACTAAGAGTCACCAGAATTTATCAGCTTTATTAATATTGATATATGATTTAATATCAAAACCAAACTTATTGTGATTTGTGAAATTAATTTGGATTAGAAAAATGCGATTAAAAAGGGCTTTATTATTTTTCATAGCGAAGATGATTTTTTTATTTCCTTTTGTTGCTCTAACGCAAAATAATGAAAATACGCCTGCTGGGTTCTCTAACTTACCACCAGCTTGTGGCAATGAGCCAGTTTCTATTGCACTAATGCAATGGCCATCAGCTGCAATACTTGCCTATGTTCATGCGCAAATTATTACTGAGCAATATGGTTGTGATGTAAAAATAATTTCTGGGGACATGGTTACAACAGCATCTTCTATGGCAACTGCTTATGAGCCCTCAATCGCCCCTGAAATGTGGGTAAATCGTATTTCAGAAATATGGAATTTAGCTTTAGAAAATAATATAATGCGAAAAGCTGCTCCTAGCTTTTCTGGCTCAGCGCTTGAGGGCTGGGTTATTCCTGACTATATTGCTAAAAATCACCCAGATTTAACTAGCGCACTTGTGCTTAAAGATTATTTCAGAGTATTTTCAATTAATGGACAAAAAGCAAAATTTATCTCCTGTCCTAAAGATTGGGCATGTTCAATAATTAATCGCAATATGTTAAAAGCGCTTGGCTTAAATGCTTATTTTGACATTGTAGAGCCTAGCGATAGGTTCGAACTTGATAATATAATTGCAGATGCTGTCTCAAGAAGAGAAGCTATATTATTTTATTATTGGCAACCAAATTCAATTCTTTCGCAATTAGATTTTTTGCAACTTGATATGGGTGAGTATGATAGTGAAAGCGCAAAATGCTTGGCGCAGATTGAGTGTAAGGAGCTTAAAGTCTCAAGCTTTGCCCCCGAGCCTGTTTCTATTATATTAGTAGATAAGTTATTTACTCAAAGCCCACAAGTTGCCGCATATTTCCAGCGAGCATCAATGCCAATAAAAGAAATAAATAGGCTATTAGCTTTACAGAGCGAGGGAACAAGAGACGCAAAAGAAGTTGCTAATTGGTTTGTTAGTGAGCGTAAAGAAATATGGCAAAAATGGATAGGATCTATAAATTGAAAATTGCGAAATTAAACGACCAACTAAGCGTTTCTCATCAAATTGAAATAGCGGATATTAAGCAAATAAAGGACTTGGGTTTTTGTGCTATTATTTGCAATAGACCCGATGGTGAAACTGAAGAAATGCCGAGTTTTGAGGATATTGAAAAAGCAGCAAACGAAGAGAATATCAAGTGCTATTATATTCCAAATACTGGGCCTCAGGCAATTAGTGAGGAAATGATTATTAGAACTAAAGCAGCACTTGAAAACTCAAATGACCTAGTGCTTGCTTATTGTCGTACAGGAACACGTTCTGCAATCCTTTGGGCGTTAGCGCAAAAGGGACAAATGAGCGCAGAGAAAATCATAAAGATAGCAAAAGATGCTGGCTATG
Organism: Alphaproteobacteria bacterium; assembly: GCA_024280655.1. Taxonomy (GTDB): domain Bacteria; phylum Pseudomonadota; class Alphaproteobacteria; order Rhizobiales; family Devosiaceae; genus S141-66. The sequence goes on from JAJRPR010000062.1 coordinate 3,248, forward strand.
ATATTTCTTTTTTAAGTGATAGATTAGTTTAGCATTTTTACTGACCTGCTATTTTACAAGTGTAAGTTAACTTTTGAGTTTATTTAATTCAAATGAGAGCGTCTATTACGTAGAACTGGGTATCGGTTTTATTTTGTTTCTGATTTAATAAATTCCTAGCATTATGGAGAACAATAATATGCCAATTAAAAAAATCCTCGTTGCTAATCGCTCCGAAATCGCAATTCGGGTTTTTCGTGCAGCCAATGAGTTGAACCTAAAAACCGTTGCGGTTTTTGCCAATGAAGACAGGTTGGCATTACATCGTTTTAAGGCAGATGAATCATATTTAATTGGTGAGGGTTTGGGGCCCGTTGAGGCCTATTTGCAAATAGGGGAATATATCCGCATTGCAAAATTAAGTGGCGCAGATGCTATTCACCCCGGTTATGGTCTATTAAGTGAAAGTCCCGAATTTGTAGATGCGTGCGAAGAGGCTGGCATTGTCTTTATTGGCCCTAAAGCCAAAACCATGCGTGATTTAGGCAATAAGGTTGCGGCTCGCAATATGGCGATAAAATCAAATGTGCCTGTTGTTCCAGCTACCGATCCGCTGCCAGATGATATGGACGAAGTTGCCAAAATGGCAGCAAAAATTGGCTATCCTTTAATGTTAAAAGCTTCTTGGGGTGGTGGCGGTCGTGGAATGCGCCGCATAATGAATGAGCACGATTTGCGCCAAGAAGTGCCAGAGGGCAAGCGAGAAGCAAAAGCTGCTTTTGGCAAAGATGAAATGTATCTTGAAAAATTAATCGAACAAGCTCGCCATGTCGAAGTGCAATTACTTGGTGATAAGCATAATGGTTTGGTGCATTTATTTGAGCGTGATTGCTCGGTGCAAAGGCGCAATCAAAAAGTAGTTGAACGTGCGCCTGCACCATATCTAGATGAAAAAACTCGTAAAGAGCTAACCGATGCCGCCCTAAGGCTTGGCAATGCAGCAAATTATCAATGTGCTGGCACGGTTGAATTTTTAATGGATGCCAATAGTGATGAATTTTATTTTATTGAAGTAAACCCACGCATTCAGGTTGAGCATACAGTAACAGAAGAAGTTACAGGCATTGATATTGTTAAGGCGCAAATTCATGTCATGGATGGCGAAAGGATTGGCACAAAAGAGAGCGGAATACCTAAGCAAGAAGATATAAAGCTCAATGGTCATGCGTTACAATGTCGCATAACAACCGAAGATCCAGAGCAAAATTTTATTCCCGATTATGGCCGCATAACTGCCTATCGTGGTGCGACTGGATTTGGTGTTAGGCTTGATGGCGGCACGGCATATTCTGGTGCAGTTATTACTCGTTTTTATGATCCATTATTAGAAAAATTAACCTGCTGGGCGCCAGATCCTATTGAAGCGATTAATCGTATGGATAGGGCTTTACGAGAATTTCGCATTAGAGGCGTTGCAACCAATTTAATATTTTTAGAAAATATTATTGGGCATGAAAAATTTCGCAATAATACTTATACAACTCGTTTTTTGGATAATAGCCCTGAATTATTTGACATTACAAAGAGAAAAGACAGAGCAACAAAACTCTTAACTTATCTAGCTGATGTTTCAATAAATGAGCACCCAGAAGTAAAAGGTAGAGCCAAGCCAAAAAAAGATGCCGCCAAGCCAAAAGTGCCAAAAATGTCAAAAGTGCCAGAATTTGCAGAAGTAAATAATCTTTCTGGCACTCGTCAGATATTACAACAAAGAGGCGCAAAGGGCTTAGCAGATTGGGTTAAGGCGCAAAAACAAGTTTTATTTACCGATACAACAATGCGTGATGCGCACCAGTCATTGCTCGCTACTCGTATGCGTACCTTTGATATTGCAGCAATATCTAGTGCTTATTCTAAAGCCATGCCAAACCTATTTTCGCTCGAATGTTGGGGTGGCGCTACCTTTGATGTTGCGATGAGATTTTTGAACGAAGACCCATGGGAGCGCCTAGCAAAAGTGCGAGATGGAGCACCAAATATCCTTACACAAATGTTGCTTCGTGGCTCAAACGGCGTTGGTTATACTAATTATTCTGACAATGTTGTGCAGTATTTTGTAGAGCAAGCGGCAAAGGGTGGCGTTGATGTTTTCAGAGTATTTGACTGCCTAAATTGGGTTGATAATATGCGTGTTTCAATGGATGCGGTAATTGAAAGCGGCAAAGTCTGTGAAGGCGTGCTTTGTTATACGGGCGACATGTTTGAGAAAGAGCGCTCAACCTATAATCTAAAATATTATGTTAAATTGGCTAAACAATTAGAGGCGGCAGGGGCGCATATTCTTGGCATAAAAGATATGGCAGGATTGCTAAAACCTGAGGCTGCAAAAAAACTCATTTCAACCCTTAAACAAGAGGTTTCAATTCCGCTTCATTTGCATATGCACGATACGTCTGGTGCAGCGTCAGCTAGCATTATGGCGGCGTGCGATGCAGGAGTTGATATTGTTGATTGTGCAATGGACGCAATGTCTGGCACAACATCGCAAGCCTGTTTAGGCTCAATCGCAGCCGCACTAAAAGACACGAAACGAGATGGCGGGTTTGATGCTAAAGCCATAAGAGAAATTTCATTTTATTGGGAAGGCGTGCGCAATCAATATGCAGCTTTTGAAAGTGATTTACGTTTTGGTGCATCTGAGGTTTATTTACATGAAATGCCGGGTGGTCAATTTACTAACCTTAAAGAGCAAGCTCGCTCAATGGGCTTAGAAAGCCGTTGGCATGAAGTTGCCAAAACCTATGCTGATGTAAATCTGATGTTTGGCGATATTGTTAAAGTTACCCCTTCGTCAAAAGTAGTTGGTGATATGGCGCTATTTATGGTGTCTTCAGGTATTACTCGCCAAGATGTTGAAGATCCTAATATTGAAATTGCTTTTCCTGATAGTGTGGTTGGGTTTTTCAAAGGTGATTTGGGGCAACCACCAAATGGTTTTCCAAAACCATTACAGGCAAAAGTTCTTAAAGGCAAAAAGCCACTTAGCACTCGTCCGGGTGCGCAATTAAAGCCTGTTGATTTAGAGGCAAAACGAGAAGAAATAAGCCAAGAATTAGGGCAGGAAATCAATGATTTTGAGCTGGCTTCTTATTTAATGTATCCAAAAGTATTTAGCAATTTTGCTAAAGCGCAACAAAATTATGGCCCAACATCTGTGCTTCCAACGCCTAGCTATTTTTATGGTTTACAATCGGGCGAAGAAATTATGGCTGACCTTAAGCAAGGCGTTAGTCTAGTCATTCGCATGCTTGGCAATTCATCAACTAATGATAAGGGGCAGGTAAGGGTGTTTTTTGAACTTAACGGACAGCCCCGCTCAATTTGGGTGCCTGATAGAGAAAAATCTAGCGAAATTGTGGTGCGTGCTAAAGCAAAAGCTGACAATGAAAAAGGAATTGGTGCGCCAATGCCGGGGGTTATCTCAACTTTGTTGGTAAAGGCTGGGCAAAAGATTGAAGCTGGTGATGTGCTATTATCTATTGAAGCAATGAAAATGGAAACTGCCATTCATGCTAAATCAGATGGGGTGATTAAAGAAGTATTGGTTTCTGTTGCTGATCAAATTGATGCCAAAGACCTGTTGGTGAGTTTTGAATAAACTACATACGCTTGGAAGTACCATCAATGGTTACGCCCTCACCCATTTTTGCATCAACATCTGCATAATTACCATTAGTTCTTTGATCTCGTGCGCTTCTTGGCTCACCAAAAATTTCAGCTGGCAAACGCTTCATAATCCAGCTAACGGCTAGTGATATGATAAGAATATCATCTACTAGACCAAACAATAATAGGAAATCGGGAATAATATCTATCGGCATTAATAAATATGCCACAACAAGCACCATTAAGATTTTAATATATAGCGGTGTTTTCTTGTGCCAAAAAGCACGCCAAAGAGCTTTTAGCTGCCCCTGAAAAATTCGCAAAAAAGATATTATCCTAACCATACAATCAATATAGGTATAAAATTGGTTTTTTCAAGGAGGTAAAAAAGAAAGGTAAAAGATGCTTCATTTCATTCAGCATGACAATACTCAATGTCACTCTGAACGAAGTGAAGAGCCTTAGGCACAAAGAAAGATGTTTTGCCGCAACTCAGCATGACAATATTTTGTTTTATGAAAAAGTTGCAACTATCGTTTGAAATGAGTAATTAAATATTAAAACTAATGAGAGCTAAAATGAGAAAAGAAACTATTGGGGTAAATGTTGGAGGCGTGATGGTTGGCGGTGGTGCGCCTATTGTTGTGCAATCAATGACCAATACCGATACTGCCGATATTGAGGCAACTGTTAAGCAAGTGGCGCAATTAGCAAATGCTGGCTCTGAAA
>JAJRPR010000063.1 GCA_024280655.1 Alphaproteobacteria bacterium
CGTCTTTTTGGGGGGAATTTATTTTTACTCATAGTTAGTTCATGCCTTAATTACTATTCAATTGCTTTGCAGATATTATTTTGTTGTTGCCATTACAAGTTTTAATATTTGAATTACATCTGCCTCTAAACCAACAACATCTATTTTTTGCTCTTTAACATATAATTTATCAGTTTTTGGATCTATTCCAAGCCCAAAATCATGAATTGCAGTTTCTCTTGATATGTTGAACTTCATTTGGTCATCACCAAGACCGCCATCATTTGAATCAATTATATACCACCCATATTTTTGATTTGCTTTGGCCATGATATAACCCTGTTTAGTATTCCATTTTATTTGGTTAATATCTATATTATATGGAATTGCAAGTAATGTTCCTATCGAATAAGATGGATTTTTTCCAAAATACCCGTGTATTATACTTGAGGCAAAGCTATCTGCTCTCCATGCAGGGGCAATGAATTGATTAGTTCTAGAATAGTTTCTACTACTCAATGCAATGGCCAAAGAATGTTTAATTTCATCATTAATCTCGCCTTGGCGAAGTAAGCCACCAAGGGCAGGCAAACCAGAACCCAAAGTTCCTGATAAACCATTGCCATATAGATTAATATTGTGGATGCGCTTATCATTATAAAATGTAATTAAGTCACCTCCTGGCTCTCGCCAACCTGCAGAGCCTTCACTCGCAATATTTGTTTTTTTGTTTATAATAACAAATGAGGCATTTCCCGTTGATGGGTAGCGAACCTCTATTCCTGCATTATGGGCAATTCTGGTAGTGTAAAACACTTGTAAAGAAGCGTCAGCGCGTCCTGGCACATACCAACCCTTTGATTTAACAACATTCACTATTGGCTGAGTTTCATCATAATAAATAATTGTCACCTGTTCTACACTTACTCTGTTTGGCGCAAGTGATGGCTTGCCCCATATAGCCTCACTAACATCATGATAGGTTGCGCCTTTAGCGATCACTCTGTTCCAAATTGAATTAGATGAGAATGGACTTTTATATATTGGGCCATTATTTTGAGAAATGGCAGGGGAAGCGAGTAAAAATATCATACAGATGAGGTAAGTTGAATTTGTAAGCAGTTTCACTAAGCTCCTCCATCATTGATATTTCTATAATAATTTGATTACACTAAATTATTTATTGAGGGAAGTCATTTTTATATTGACAAATCGCCCCCATCTTGAGATTAAACCGCTGGTTAGCTTTGATAATTTATATTTATCGAATGAATGATATTGGAGGAGTGTCCGAGTGGTTAAAGGAGACGGACTGTAAATCCGTTCGCTTAGCGTACGCTGGTTCAAATCCAGCCTCCTCCACCATCATTCTTAAAGCAAACAAAGCGGGTGTAGCTCAATGGTAGAGCAGCAGCCTTCCAAGCTGAATACGAGGGTTCGATTCCCTCCACCCGCTCCATTAGCACTTCTTAGTTCGCAAGGCGAACTATAGAATTGCTTATGCCGCTCCGAAGCTCCTTTAGGAGCGTAGGGTTGGTAGAAACCTTCTTTTTATCTTGTCGCTGGTTGGTGTCGCTTTATTTTCTCTGCGTAGCCACTTGTACAAATAGAAGAAGTGGTACAATATACAATATAGATTAAAAATAAAACCCACTAATAGGATAAAATGCGACAATCCATTGTACATATAGCGTTGGTCGTTGAGGATTATGATGATGCTATTAAGTTCTATACTAAAAAGTTAAATTTTGAACTGATCCAAGATATTTACCAAACAAAGCAAGACAAACGCTGGGTTGTTATCGCTCCACCAGCTTCAAAAGGCACAACCATATTATTAGCTAAGGCGAGCAACAAAAAACAAAAAGAGTTTGTGGGTAATCAATCTGGGGGGCGAGTTTTTTTATTTCTTAACTCTGATGATTTTTGGCGTGATTATCATAATATGCTTGAAAATGGCATTAAATTTACCCGTAAGCCTAAAGAAGAAGATTATGGCACGGTTGCAGTTTTCGAAGATTTATATGGTAATCTATGGGATTTATTGCAACTTAACTCTGAACATCCGCTCGCATTCAAATAAATACCTCTGGCAAAAACACGAAAAGCAATTTTTCAATGACTTGTTTTTTACACCTCCTTATGAACTTAATTACATAAGTGATTCATAGGACTTGAAAAATGCTGCAACAACAAGAGAAATTACGTGATAATATTGATGTGCTAGAACTGCACGATGAAAGCGGTGAGCTGTCTAATATTTGGTTTGATGCATTAAAAACAGCGATTTCTTTAGCAGATAAAGATAAAACAATTCAACTAATGACTAATGTCCATGCAGCGGATGTTGGCGATGTTCTTGAAGCATTGAGTGCTGATGATAGATTTGCGCTTGTTTCTTTGCTTGGTGATAGTTTTGATTATTCTGCTTTAGCAGAAGTTGATGAGGCAATTCGCTCGCATTTGATTGATCTATTGCCAAATGCTGACATTGCTCGTGGTGTTGCTGATATTGATAGTGATGATGCGGTTTATATTTTAGAAGATATTGATGAGCCTGAGCGTGAAGATATTTTGGCAAAAGTTCCAGCGCTTGAACGCATGTCGCTTAAACGTTCGCTTGATTTTCCACAAGATAGTGCTGGGCGGCGTATGCAATCTGAGTTTATTGCCATTGCTCCTTTTTGGAATGTTGGCAAAACTATCGAACAAATGCGAGTTGATAAAGATTTGCCTGAGGAATTTTATCAAATTTATGTTGTAGATCCAACATATAATCTTATGGGCATTGTGCCACTTGATAGGCTGCTTAGAGCCAAAAGAGATGTAAAAATTAAAGATTTAATGAATGATGATATTACCACCATTCCTGCAATTATGGATCAAGAAGAAGCGGCATATATTTTTGATCATTATGATTTAGTTGAAGTTGGTATTGTTGATGAGAATAATCGCCTTGTTGGTGTTTTAACTATTGATGATATTGTTGATGTAATCCAAGAAGAAGCCGATGAAGATTTTCGTGCGTTGGCTGGTGTTGGGCACGAAACAATTTCGGATAGTGTTTTTTCTGCTATTAAAAGCCGTATTACGTGGCTTTTAGTTAATTTAGTAACGGCTATTTTAGCTTCTATGATAATTGCAATGTTTGATGCAACTATTCAGCAAATGGTAGCGTTAGCGGTGCTTATGCCCATCGTTGCTTCAATGGGAGGTAATGCTGGCACACAAACCATGACGGTTACTGTGCGTGCTATTTCTATGCGAGATTTAGACAGGTTTAATATGTATCGCCTGATAAATCGTGAGGCGTTAGTTGGTCTAATAAATGGAATTATATTTGCTATTATTATCGGAATTGTAACGGCATTTTGGTTTAGCAATATTTCGCTTGGCATTGTTATAGGCATTGCGATGGTTGTGAATATGGCGGCCGCTGGAGTTGCTGGGATATTAATTCCGTTGGGGCTCAATAGGGCAGGGGCAGATCCTGCGGTTGCTTCTAGCGCTTTTGTGACGACAGTTACCGATGTGGTTGGATTTTTTGCCTTTTTAGGGCTGGCAGCAATTTGGTTCGGATTATAATAGAAATCACTATATTAGAAAAACCGCTTGCAAGCTCATTTACCTTTTGTTAAGAGGTTCATTCTGATCTGTGCGCAACTTTGGGGGCAAAGGTCAGTAATTAGTAAATTTAAGGAGCGCACATGAGAAGTCAGTCTAAGACTTTATGTTGGCGAGCTGCGAGTTGGACTTTTGTTGGTCTTTTATCGTTAGGTTTTGTCATTTCTGTTATCGTGAGTAGCTAACTCATCTTTTAACAGTATAATTAAAGGGCGCTTTTGTAGCGCCTTTTTTTTGGAGGGAAAAATGGAATTATTAATAGGAAACAAAAATTATTCATCTTGGTCTTTGCGCCCTTGGATATTGTTAAAACATTTTAACATTGATTTTTCTGAAACAATGCTCTTGCTTAATGGTGATGGTTGGAAAGAAAACTTAATCAAAAACACGCCAACTGGTTTTGTTCCGGTGTTAAATGTTGATGATATTCAAATTGCAGAAACTATCTCCATTATTGAGTATATCGCAGATAGGTTTCCTGACTTGCCAATTTGGCCTAAAGATATAAAGCAAAGGGCGCTTGCCCGTGCCGCTAGCGCTGAGATGCACGCTGGATTTATGAAAATTCGAAACGCAGCGCCAATGAATTTACGTAAATCACTTCCCAATAGGGTTGATATTGATGAGATTCAAAGCGATTTAGATAGAATTGAAGATCTCTGGGGTGAGCTTCTTGCTAAATCTAGCAGTTCATTCTTATTTGGCGAGTTTTGTGCCGCTGATGCTATGTTTGCACCATTAGCTACAAGATTAAAAACCTATCACTTGCCAATGTCAAAAAACATTGCGCAATATGTTGACAATATTCATAATTTGTCCGCCTTTATTGAGTGGAAAGATGCAGCCCTAAAAGAAAAATGGAATGTAGAGGAGGATGAAATTGATTTCATTTAAGGGTCATAGTATGTCCGATTTTATAGTCGCACATTTCTTGCGGCATAAATTGGTTCTTTTTTATCAGAAATTTCTTGAGATATAGTAATATCCTACGAAATTTTGATAAAAATCACACAATTTCTACTCACAATAAATGTACGATTATAAAGTGGAAATACTATAAATGACAAATCTAATTAAATTATGCGTTGGCATAAAAACCGTTAACCATCTGAAAGAATTTCGGCAAACTAGGCGGGAAACGGGGCATGGGCGCAAAGACGGTTATGATGTTCATAGAACTCGTATGATGCCAAAAAGGCGAGAAGAAATAATTGGCAAAGGCTCAATTTATTGGGTTATTGCAGGGAAAATACAATGTAGGCAGCTCATTGTGGATTTGGATAGGCAATATGATAGTGAGGGTAAAAAATGTTGTGATATTGTCATGGATAGTAAAATAATTACAACTATCCCAACTCTCAAGAGAGCCTTTCAGGGCTGGCGATATTTTGAGCAAGCATCAACTCCTTCAGATATAGATATCCAAAATGGCGAGGGTGATTTGGAACTTGCCGCACAATTATCTCAATTAGGACTGATATAAGGTTTTTTTCGAAGATATTTTGATATTTAACTATTTGTAAACCATGATAATTAAATAGTTATTACGCAATATTTAATGAACAATTTTCATTGAGGGGAATAATATGAACAATGCCAGCGCCCATGTAATAGTTCTAGGTAATGAGAAGGGTGGTTCAGGTAAATCAACCACTGCATTTCATTTAGCAGTTTATTTGCTTTATCAAGGTTATAAAGTTGCAACTATAGATGTTGATACTCGCCAACAAACGCTTACAAAATTTGTTAATAACAGACTAAGCTGGGCAGAGAAAATGGGTCTTGATATCCCTCATTCAGACCATCATCATCTATCAATTTCTTGTGGCGACTCGATAAAAGAAAACCAAAAACAAGAATTTGAGAAATTTCGAAATAGCATAGTTAAAACTGAACAGAATGCAGATTTCCTGATCATTGATACACCTGGATTTGATACTCATTTAACAAGATTATCTCATTCACTAGCAGATACGCTTATAACCCCATTAAATGATAGTTTGATAGATCTTGATGTTTTAGCAAAAATTGATGCAACTAATGGTGAACCTTTAGAGTTGGGACATTATAGTAGGTTAGTGCAACGTGCACGGCGTGAGAGAATGGTCATTGATGGTCGTAATATTGATTGGCTATTGTTACGCAATCGCCTTTCTATGCTTGCATCAAGAAATTCAACTTTCATGCATAAAGGGCTGGAGATGACAGCGCTTAGGCTTGGAGCTCGTGTTGCAAAGGGAGTTGGTGAAAGAGTGATATTTAGATCGCTTTTCCCCATTGGAATGACAGTGTTTGATCCAATAAATAAGGATTTCTTAGGAGCAGTTTCATTAAAGTCTCAAGCCAATATCCGCAATGAATATCAGAGCCTAGTTGCAGCGCTTAACTTACCAAAAACTAATGAGTTAGAACCGTTAGCTGGATAGTTGCGCTCAGTTCCTTATAAAAATAAACTTATCGCACGCTTATTATTTGGTTTGAAAACATCTAAATCAATATTCACACGGGCACAGCCTTTGCGTCTTGCACGAGCAGAACGCACCATAACAATATCTATGAGGTCCGAAACTTTACGCACAGTTCCACGGGGCTCAAGACTTTCTCGTAGCGATTTAATCGCAGCATGTCTTGTTTTTCTATCTTCAGATGAGAGAGGCGATTTGCCTACAAAATTTGCTAACTCTATTAGCGGCGTTACGTTACTCATTGGGGTTACTCCTTACATTTACTCCAAAATAGTCTGCTTTTTAACTCTTTAACCAAGCACTTAATTCTTTAACCAAGCACTGCTAAACACGAAATTTCCTTTTGTTTTAATTTGTTACATGCATTTTGAGCTTGCTCAATATTAGCAAATCCAACAAATCGTGCTCTATAATATGGCACACCATTTTTTTGCATTTGCTCAATAGTTGGACGAAGATCTTTAAGAGGGGAATAGGTTTTGCTAGCATTGGCAATTAATAATTGAGCGCTCTCTTCGCTGTTAGAAGTGCCAATTTGAACTTTCCAGCCAATAATTTCTTTTGGCTTTTCTTTTGGCTTGATAGCATTATTTGTCACCGCCCCACTTGTCATTAAGTCAATAGCTTGAGTTCCAGAGCCAATTCCTACGGGAGGTAATATCATTGTGCCATTATTATCCTCAAGCGCAATTCTATCACTTATCCACGCACCGATAATATCAATCGGCTTATCCTGTGAAGAAGATGCTAATAAATTTGTGGCGGAGGTTAGATTAATAACTGCCAAATTCATAGGCCTGCTTGCGAGGTTTACTCTATCAGGACCTCTGTTTGCAACAAGTAGGTTTACGGGGCGAGTGGCAGGGATTGGGCTGGTAGTTAGCGTATTGTTTGCTGATGGCTGGTTGGCAATATTAATGGTTGGAGCAACTGAAGCTACTTGTAATGGCTGTGCACTATCTGTTGGTCTTATAATACGTGGCATTGGTGTTACTGGCCTCGCTGCAACTCGGACAACTCCACTAATGCGTGGCTTAGCTATTCTTGCTTGCGCAACATAGCTACCGCGTCGTGCCTTCTTCAAATATGAGTTAACCAATGCCGCAACTTTAGCATTTCTTTGTGTGCCACTATCAAACCCAAAAGCAACAACGATAATATGGCGATTGTCTTTCCTTGATGCAGTTAAAAGATTAAAGCCTGAAGCACGAATATATCCAGTTTTAATATCATCAATACCATTCTGCCCTAACAGGCGGTTGTTATTGCCATATTTTTTGCCTTTATATTTAAATATTCTAGTTTGGAAATATTTATAATATTTTGGAAAATGTTGATAGATTGCGATACCCAAACGAGATTGATCTCTAACTGTTGTGATTTGCTTTGAATTTGGCAGGCCTGATGCATTTCTATAAGTGGTGCGCTTCATACCAAGCGACCTTGCAACTTTTGTCATTCTTTGAGCAAATTTTGTTTCAGTTCCTGAAATATGCTCAGCAATTACACGGGCAACATCATTGGCTGATTTAGTAACTAATGCCTTGATGGCATTTTCAACAGAAATGGTTGAACCTGCACGTAAACCCAATTTTGATGGCACTGCGTTTGCCGCAAATTTTGAAACTCGCATTCTTGTTGATAATTTCAATCGACCTGCATCAAGCTCTTGAAATAAAACATATAATGTCATTACTTTAGTGACTGATGCTGGATAACGTTGAGCATCTGCAGCTCTTGAATAAAGTGTTTTGCCAGTTTTTGCATCAACAACAATCCCCGCATAGGCACGCTTAACGGCTGCTTGTGTTGGAGCAGAGATGATTGTAAAAATAAATAATGAAGTTAATAAAATGCAAAAATAGCGTGCACAAAAGGACGCAATATTATGTTTTTTGGATGAAAACACCAAATACTCCAACTCTATACTCTCAGACAAAACGCAGCCTGTACTCAAATTAAGGTGTAAAAACTCAATAAAACTAGCGGTTCTTACAAAATTACCTTAATATAATTACTCAATGAGCCAATCTAACCTGCACTGGGTTACAAATGTGTAAAGTTATATAAAATTTTATGGTTTTTTTTAATTATTCCCCCGTTGAAATAGCTATAATAATATTTGTACTTAACATTGCCACCTTATTGGCTTATTTTCGCCAAGTTAGTACTTAAATTACCAAAGAAGTGAAAAGTTGGAACATTAAATGTTAGAAAATAACATAACAGCAAATGCAAACGGGAATGATGATTTCTCTGATGAAAGTGGTTTTGCTACTGATTTAGATGTTAACACAAAGCAAAAGAGCAAACGTCCTGCGCTATATCGAGTAATATTACTTAATGATGATTATACTCCAATGGAATTTGTAGTATATATTTTGCAAGAACTGTTTCACAAGTCAGAAGAGGAAGCCATGATAATTATGCTTACTGTTCATAATCAAGGAGCAGGGGAATGTGGTATTTTCCCCTATGAAATAGCCGAAGCTAAAGTAGCGCAAGTTATGGCTAAAGCTCAAAAAGACCAGCACCCACTTAAATGCTTTATGGAAAAACAATGAGTAGGATAAATTATGCCTTCATTTTCTAACGGATTAGGAAAATCACTGCACCTAGCAATGAAAATTGCACGTGAACATTCACAAGAACTAGCGACAATCGAGCATTTATTACTAGCTTTATTAAGTGATAAGGATTGCGTAGATGCGCTTAAGGCTTGCGATGTTGATTTGGATTTACTTAGTATTGAATTACATGATTTCATTCAAGATGAATTAGAGAGCATTAGGATATCTAGTGTTCAAGATGCACGCCCAACTGAGGCTTTTCAAAGGGTTATTCAAAGAGCGGTTATTCATGTGCAATCCTCAGGGCGTGGTGAAGTTACAGGTGCAAATGTGTTAGTTGCAATATTTCATGAACGTGAAAGCCATGCGGCCTATTTTTTAGAGCAACAAGATATTACTCGCCTAGATATTATAAATTTCATCTCACATGGCATAACAAAATCAGGTGCAAGTTTTACACAAGACGTTGATAAGTTAGATGAAATGTCAGATGAGTTAAAAGGCCTCAAAAAAGAAAAGAAATCTGCACTTCAAAATTATTGCGTTAACTTGAATGAAAAGGCAAAACAAGGGAAAATTGACCCGATAATTGGACGAGATAAAGAGCTAAATCGTGCAATTCAGGTGCTTTGTCGCAGATCAAAGAACAATCCAATTTTAGTTGGTGATGCAGGAGTTGGTAAAACTGCCATTGCTGAAGGATTAGCAAGAAAAATTACTCATAATGATGTGCCAGAAGTGTTAAATGACGCCACAATTTTTGCCCTTGATATGGGCTCGTTACTTGCTGGAACTCGTTATCGGGGTGATTTTGAAGAGCGCTTAAAGGCCGTAATGAAAGAAATTGAAACCCATCATAATGCTATCCTATTCATTGATGAAATTCATACTCTAATTGGTGCTGGCGCTACTTCTGGTGGGGCGCTTGATGCGTCAAACCTATTAAAACCTGCTTTAGCCTCTGGAGAGCTAAGATGTATTGGCTCAACAACTTACAAGGAGTTTCGTCAGTTCTTTGAGAAGGATAGAGCGCTAGTTCGTCGTTTTCAAAAAATTGATATTGTTGAACCTTCAATTCAAGATTCAATTAAAATATTGCAAGGATTGAAACCCTATTTTGAAGATTTTCATAATATCAAATATTCAAATGATGCAATTAAGGCATCTGTAGAATTATCTGCCAGATATATTAATGACAGGAAATTGCCTGATAAAGCTATTGATGTTATTGATGAATCTGGTGCATCGCAAATGTTACTTGAAAAAGATAAGCGAAAAAAGCTTATAGATGTTGCGCAAATTGAAGCAACTATTGCAACAATGGCACGTATCCCCGCACGTTCAATTTCAAAGTCAGATGCTCAGCTTCTTTCCTCTCTAACTGATGAGTTAAAGCGCACTATTTTTGGGCAAGACAAAGCAATAGATGAACTTAGCTCAGCAATAAAATTAGCAAGAGCCGGCCTTCGTGAGCCAGAAAAGCCCATTGGTTCATATTTATTCACAGGCCCAACAGGAGTTGGCAAAACAGAAGTTTCAAAGCAATTAGCGCAAAGTTTGGGGGTCGAACTTTTACGTTTTGATATGTCTGAATATATGGAAGCCCATACTGTTTCACGCCTAATTGGTGCGCCTCCGGGCTATGTTGGCTTTGATCAAGGGGGATTGCTTACTGATGGTGTAGATCAAAACCCGCATTGTGTTGTTTTGCTTGATGAAATTGAAAAAGCCCATCCTGATTTGTTTAATATATTGTTGCAGGTAATGGATAATGGCAAGCTTACAGATCATAATGGCAAGTCTGTACATTTTAGAAATATTATTTTAATAATGACATCAAATGTGGGCTCGATGGAGTTGCATAAAAAACCCATAGGATTTGCTAAAACCCGTCAAGCTGGTGATTTTGAAGAAGCAATCAACCGTGTGTTTTCTCCTGAATTTCGCAATAGGCTTGATGCAATTATTTCTTTTAGCTCGCTTGATGATAAGATAGTACAAAATGTTGTTGAAAAATTTATTTTACAATTAGAAAATCAATTAGCCGAAAAAAATATGACTATTAAACTAACTAAAGAAGCTGCAACTTGGCTTGCTAAAAAAGGCTATGATGAAACTATGGGCGCAAGGCCTTTGGGGCGGGTTATTCAGGAATATGTGAAAAAACCGCTAGCAGATGAAGTTTTATTTGGGCAGCTAAAAAATGGTGGAGCGGTGACGATTGCACTTATTGGTAAGGGGAAAGGTGCACGCCTTGAGATTGTGGCAGTGCCGCCAGCAAAGGCGAGACCAAAAAGAAAAACAGCAAATAAAAATATTAGTGCTAGTAGAGTTCCATCTTCAAATGTTGCAAAAATAAAAGCAAAGACAACCAAAAAGAAGCCTGCAATAAAGAGAAAATCTAAAGCTAAACAAAAAAGCTAGGAATATTATAATTCATTAGCTATTGCTCTTGCTTGTTTTGCAAGCATTTCGCTATCTGCCATTTTGTCGTTATGTCGCAAAAGCTTTTTGCCCTCATAGGCTGGAATAATATGAAAATGCAGATGGAAAACGCTTTGTCCAGCTGGCGCTTCATTGAATTGTTGCAAAATAATTCCATCGGCATTCATAGCTTTTTTCGTTGCATTTACAATTTTTTGCACAAGCGGCAGAACTTTTTGTAATGTAACAACATCAGCGTCTAATAGGTTACGAGAGGGGCTTTTGGGAAGCACAAGACAATGCCCATCAGACATTGGCATAACATCCATCATCACCAAAATATCGTCATCTTCATATATCGTGAAATTAGGAATTTCTTTGCGCAATATTTTAGCAAAAATATTATCATCGTCATAGGTTGGCATCTTTTAATCTCCCTATTTATTTTGGAATAAAATTCTCAAAAGCTATCTGATCGCAATATTTTAACGCTTCATCAGATTGCTCTTGTGATTTTATTGTCCATGCAGCGGTAGGAAATCCTAGCTTTTTGAATATCCTGTAAGAAAGAAGGTCAAATGCGTTATGATTTACATCTACAAAATCAAATTTAGTAAATGGATAATGCAACATATATCGTAAGATAAAACGCTTTAAAGGAGTGAGGTGTTTCTTAGCAATTTCTGAGGTAAAGTGATCAAGAACTATCCCTCTAGCTCCATCAAACCCATATTTTTTAACGAATATTAATAATTCTGGCGCAAAAGAAATAAAGGCTATGGAACCTGAATAAGTTTTAAGCGCTTGAACCGCTGATTTTGCTAACAACTCGTTCTCATGTTTATTTTTTTGTGGTTTTAGCTCTATTGCTAGCGGTACTCGTCCATCGACTTGCCTGAGCATTTGAGCAAAACTTTGAATCCTATCATTAGTTGAGCTATTAGCTAGAGCAACTTTCTCTATTTCTCGTGCATCACGATCACGGATTTTACCAGTGTGCTCTGTAACTCTATCCAAAGTTTCATCATGGAAAACCATTGGCACATTGTCTTTGCTAAGTTGCAAATCGCACTCAATCGCATAATTATTTTGAATAGATAAATCAAAAGCACTAGAGCTATTTTCAATAACGCCATTATTAATATTGTGCAAACCCCGATGAGCGATTGGTCTTGCAAGAGTTTTCATTATTTCTTTACGCATATACGACTTGTTATTTGGCACGCCTAAACCTCTATTATTGCTTCAATTTCAACCGCTGCACCAAGCGGTAAAGCGACAACGCCAAATGCTGCTCTAGCGTGTTTTCCGCTTTCTCCGAGCACTGTAGCTAAAAGATCAGAAGCGCCATTAGCGACTAAGTGATGATCTTGAAATAGAGGGGTAGAGCAAACTAAAACAGTGATTTTCACTATTTTCTTTATATCGTCGAGTTCAACATTAGCTGAAAAGGCAATTTGAGATAAAATTGATAAAGCGCAATGGCGAGCAGCAACTTGCCCTTGTTCAATATTCATATCTTTGCCTAAAACTCCGCCAATAATTCCCTTTTCATTCGCTGATAATTGCCCTGAGACAAATATTAAATTTGCAGATTTTGCTATTGGCAGATAACTAGCTGCAGGAGCGCTAGGCTTTGCTAATTCATAACCAAGCATCATAAGCCTGTCTTTTGCACTCTGTCTTTTTTGGCTCATTTTTCTCGCTCCTTATCTTGTTCAATAACCCTATCTGATTTATTATCATGATGATAGAGCCTACCTAAAACAACAGCTTGTTTTCCAAATTTATCTCGCAAACTGTCCACAGCTCGCTCAGCAGCTACTTTTCTAGCAATTTTTGGGTCTATAAGATCAACAGGATCAATGCCTATTCCTTTTTGCAAACCAGAAATAGCAATGCCAATAAGTCTGAAATTAGTCCCATCTATTTCTTTTGCTAATATGTTTTGCGCAATCTCAAAA
The DNA here is from genome assembly GCA_024280655.1 of Alphaproteobacteria bacterium. Lineage (GTDB taxonomy): Bacteria > Pseudomonadota > Alphaproteobacteria > Rhizobiales > Devosiaceae > S141-66. The sequence goes on from JAJRPR010000063.1 coordinate 13,027, forward strand.
ATAATATGCGCTAGTTGGGTAGGTAATATTATTTGCCTTGCTCGTGTTCGTAATTCAAAAGTAGAGCTTTTTAATTTAAGCGTAATAGTGTCACCAGTTAGGTTTTTCTGCTTTAAGATGTGTGAGACTTTCTCGCAAAGTTCAAGTAATTTGGTTGATAATATCTCAAAGTCAGCAATATCCTTAGGAAAAGTCCTCTCAGAGCCTACTGATTTCCTTTTTCTAGTAATTTCTACTTTTCTACTATCTTCACCATGAGATAGCTTGCTTAAACTAGCTCCCATTTCACCATAACGTAAAATTAGATTATTGCTTGGGTGTTTTTGCAAATCCCCAATAGTTTGAAAGCCATCTTTTTTAAGCTTTTGCGCAAAGACTTTGCCAACTCCAAAAATCTTGCTAATTGCCAGCGGTTCTAAAAATCTCAAAACTTCTTCTTTGCCAATGATACTAAATCCACGAGGCTTGTTAATATCAGAAGCCATTTTTGCTAAAAACTTATTATAACTTAGACCAATGGAAACGCTAATCCCGACTTGTTTTTCAATTTTTATGGCGATTTTTGCTAAAACTTCAGCAGGACAAGCTTTGTGCAATGATTTTGTGCCACTTAAATCTAAAAATGCTTCATCAACTGAAACAGGCTCAACCAACGGTGTTAATTCTTGCATGAGCGCCATTATCTGTTTACTCACTGCAACATATTTTTCCATGTTAGGCCTAATAAAAACTGCATTTGGGCATAGTTTTTTAGCTCTTAGTGCAGGCATAGCTGAATGAATTCCGCTTTGTCGGGCAATATAGCAGCAAGTTGCAACAACTGAACGCACTCCGCCGCCAATTATTACAGGCCTACCAGCTAAATCAGGATTGTCACGTTTTTCTATTGCTGCAAAAAATGCATCACAATCTATATGTGCTATTGTTAACCTGTCCAATTCGGCGTGAGCAAGAATGCGTGGTGAGCCACAATAATTACAGCGCAATGGATCGCTTGGATTGTTATATAATTTTGTACAATCTTGACATAAATATTGCATTGCTAGAACCAAATTATAGTTTTTAAGAATTTTGAGAGACCTGCCAAACTCTCATAAAATATTTTGCATCAAAATCAGACATTGCACACATCGCTAATAGTGCCTGCTCATTACTAGCAAAATAATCCATTAAACCTGCATTTAACTCTGTTTTGCCAATGCTATTTCTTAGAGTTTGAGAATCATATCCAGCATGTTGCATGAAATTATTTAACTCCTGTGGGTCTGAAGTTAGATAATTTAAGCACGCTTGAGAAATATTTTCAATTTGATTTAAATTGTTCATAATAAATTCCGCTAAATACCCATTGTTAAAGTTTGAACTTTCGTAACGCTTTCATGATAGTCAAGTCATATTATTAAGGCGAGTTAAGTTGATTCTAATTTATAATTTAAGGCAAAGCATATGGCAAAGACTATAATGATCGTAGAGGACAATGAGTTAAATATGAAATTATTTAACGATCTGATCGAATCAAAAGGTTATAAAACTATCCAAACTCGTAATGGTATGGACGCCCTTGATTTGGCAAAAAACCACCTGCCTGACCTTATTTTAATTGATATTCAGCTTCCAGAAGTTTCTGGGCTAGTGGTTTCGCAATGGCTTAAAGAGAATGACGATACAGCAAATATTCCAGTTATAGCGGTTACAGCCTTTGCTATGAAAGGCGACGAAGAGCGAATATTAAAGAGTGGTTGCGATGGTTATATTGCAAAACCTATTTCTGTTCCTCACTTTTTAGAAACTATTGAGAAATATATTGGCCCTGCAAATTAATTGTTGCAGGCCTATGATATAATGAGGAACTTATATGACTGCTCGCGTATTAATAGTTGACGATATCCCAGTAAATTTAAAGCTATTAGAAACCCATTTGACAGCTGAATATTTCGTGGTGCTCAAGGCAAATTCTGGCGCTGAGGCGTTAAAAATCTGCGCTAACGAAGAAATTGATATTATTCTACTTGATGTGATGATGCCTGAAATGGACGGGTTTGAGGTTTGTCGCCGCCTAAAAGCTGATACTCATACCCACCATATACCCGTAGTTATGGTAACAGCACTTGATCAACCTTCAGATAGAATTGAGGGGTTAAATGCAGGGGCAGATGATTTTTTAACTAAGCCGTTTGATGTTGTGCAGCTTATGGCAAGGGTAAAGAGTTTAGTTCGTCTAAAATCACTCACTGATGAATTGCGTGCTAGAGCAATAACTAAGCAACAAATGGATGTAGAAGATACTGATAGAGGTATGGAAACTATCAAAATTGATAATTCTAGAGTGCTAATTATTGATAATGACATGCGCCATGCTCAAAGGCTAAAAGAGCCACTTGAAACTATTCATAGGGTGGATATATTGACCAATCCCTCGGATGTTATTATTCAAATGGCTGAGCAAGAATATGAGTTAGTAATAATATCTATGGCTTTACCTGAACATGATCCGCTTCGTATTTGCTCGCAATTAAGAACTTTAGAGCAAGGGCGAAATGTACCAATAGTTTTGGTTGCAGATGAGCATGATCGTCAAAAAATTATTCGTGGCCTAGAGCTTGGAGTAAACGATTTTATCATGCGCCCTGTTGAGGTGAACGAGTTTGTTGCTAGAGTCCGAACTCAAGTTCGTCGTTTTAGATATGCAAAAGAATTGCGTCAAACTGTTTCAAATACTATGCAATTAGCGATTATTGATGAATTAACAAAGCTCTATAATAGAAGATATTTTGATAGGCATCTTGAGATTATGCTTAAAAAAGCGCAAGAGCAGGGGCGCAGTATGGCTGTTATGATGCTTGATATTGATCATTTTAAGCAAGTAAATGATAGTCATGGGCATGAGGCGGGTGATAATATACTTAAGGAATTTGCCAGCCGCATTCAAAATAATATTCGTGGTGCTGATTTGCCTTGTCGTTATGGTGGTGAGGAATTTGTAGTTTTGATGCCTGATATTGACTTAGAGCGAGCGCAATTAGTTGGCGAACGGGTTAGATCGGCTGTCGAAAACAGCTCCTTTAATGCTGGTAGTGGTCGCAAAATTTCAATCACCGTGAGCGCAGGAATAGCGCTAAATTCAAGTAATATAGATAGTCCACAATCATTATTAAAAAGAGCAGATATAGCGCTTTATAAAGCTAAAAATGATGGTAGAAACCGTGTTGTTTTTAATGCTGCCTAATATTTTATTGTTCAATCTCTTAATATTTACAGTTAAGCGTTAGGCTTAACGGTTAAAGATAAATCTCTTAATATTGCCATTTAAGTAAAAGCTTCTTGCTTTTTTTAAGTAAAAACGGTTTTTCTTTCTTAAGGTCTATTAATTTTAATTATTGATAGCCTTTTCCCTACATGTATCAGGTCCGCCGCAACTCCTGACCTGTAGGGTGGCTGGTTCGAGCCTGTGCATTGTGGCCTCTTCTACATGCCGTTTCGAGCCAGCCTTTTATTAAAATCCTCAAAACAAAAATCCCACTCTAATAATAGAGCAGGATGTTTTAAAAAAAACTTTGAGGTTAACCCTTAAAGCTTACTTGATTTTGGCTTCTTTGAAATCAACATGCTTACGAATAACTGGGTCATATTTTTTCTTGACCATTTTTTCGGTCATTGTGCGTGCGTTTTTCTTTGTTACATAATAAAAACCAGTATCAGCAGTTGAAACCAGTTTAATTTTTACACTATTTGACTTAGCCATTATATTTCCTAAAAATATAGTACCTCGTAAGGCACGTTATTGAGTTGTGCGCAAATTAGTCATTTGATTGAAAAAGTCAAGCGCCATATTATCGCTTTCGTCGAACTTCACCCTTTTGCCTATTACGAGCTTTATATCGCCCTCTTTCTCTATTGCCCAAAGGCTCAACCATTTCACCTTTTGATAGTAGCTCAAAGCGCATATTGCCCTCTAATGGCGCAACTTCAACCAGTTTAACGCTAACATCATCGCCCAAGCGAAAACGCTCGCCTGTGCGCTCGCCAATCATCGCTTGCTGCTCCTCAATATAGCGATAATAATCTTTGCCAATAGTTGCCGCTGGAATAAATCCATCAGCTCCCGTTTCATTTAGCCTAACAAAAAGCCCGGATTTCGTAACGCCAGAAATACGTCCCGCAAAAGTAGCACCCATTTTTGAAGCCATGAAATATGCAACTAAACGATCATTAGTTTCTCGCTCGGCTGACATAGAGCGGCGCTCGGTAAACGAGAGGTGCGTTCCTGTTTGCGCCATTCTACTCATATCTTGCTCATCTAAACCATCATTGCCAAGTTTTAGCGCACTAATGAGCGCACGATGAATGATTAAATCTGAATAACGCCTAATGGGTGAGGTGAAATGCGCATATCTTTCAAGATTAAGCCCAAAATGCCCAAGATTAATCGGAGAATATTCCGCTTGAGATTGTGAGCGCAAAATCATCTCGTTCACTTGTTCTTTATTTTGAGTATCTTTGGCTTTTTTAAGCGTCTGGTTAAAATGCTCTGTGCGCACCACATCTGATTTAATAAACGACATTTTTAGTGAGCTTAAAAATTCTCTTAAAGCAATAAGTTTTTCGCTCCCTGGTTGATCATGCACACGATAGAGCAGGGCGCTATTATTTTGCTCAAGCGTTTGTGCCGCACAAACATTTGCCATTATCATCATCTCTTCAATCAGACGGTGCGCCTCAAGGCGTGGGGGGACACTTATCCTTTTAACCATGCCGTCCTTATCAAGCTCAATTTTACGTTCAGGCAAATCGAGTTCAAGCGGCTTGCGCTTATCTCGCCCTTTTGCCATTATTTTATAAGCTGTCCAAAGGGGTTTTAGAATATCATCAAGCAAGGGCTTGGTGATATCATCTGGCTTGCCATCTATTGCCGCTTGCGCTTGTTGATATGAGAGCTTGGCGTGCGAGCGCATAAGTATGCGATGGAACGAATGGGCGATTTTTTTGCCGTCCTTGTCAAAAATCATCTCAAGCGCCATTGCAGGTCTATCCTCGCCCTCAATAAGTGAGCAAAGATTGTTCGATATGTTTTCTGGCAACATGGGGACAACCATATCAGGAAAATAAGTCGAATTACCCCTTAAATAGGCCTCTTTATCTATGATTGAGCCTGATTTTACATAAGTTGCCACATCTGCAATGGCGATAAGAACCTTATAACCACCAATGTTATTTTTATTGTCATCGGGCGTAGCATAAACTGCGTCATCATGATCTTTGGCACTAGCTGGATCAATCGTTATGAAGGGGATATCTCGCCAATCTTCTCGCCCCTTTTTGCTAGCAGGTTTTAATTGCTGAGCAGCTTTAAGCACATCTTGCGGAAAAACATGCGGGATTTCAAGATTATGAATAGCAATCATAGAAACCGCACCCTCCGATTGCGGATTGCCGATTACTTTAGTAATTTTAGCACTAGGAATCATTAGGCGACCAACGGGTTTCACCTCAACTTCAACTAAATCGCCGCTCCGTGCATCTAACAACCCATCTTTAGCAATGCGCATTTCTCTTTGCTTGCGAGTAATGGGGATAAGCCTTGCGCCCTCATTATCAAATCGCACAATACCAATTTGGTTGAGACGTTGTTTATCTAATATTTTTATGGTTTTAGCTTTATATTCTTTACCATCATCTGAAGAGATTATACGAGCCAATATCCTATCACCAGCCGCAGGAGC
>JAJRPR010000064.1 GCA_024280655.1 Alphaproteobacteria bacterium
ACAAATAATAGGGCGGAATATAAAAGTGAAGATGGATAAGTTGGTTTAGCGCCTGCAACAAGGCTAACTAAAGAAACAAAGCTATCGCCAATTAGACCACCAAGACCAGTTGGTAGTGGCCATGTGGTTGGTGCAGCAATGAAGGCAAAAAATGCAGCGCTAATTATAGATGCAACAAGCCAAGTGCTAAGTTGCATGGTTGGGTGCTTTAATGATCGTTGCTTGATAAGTTGAAAAGCCCAAAAAGCTGGTGGAATAATTATCAATAGGCTGGCAATGCCAATAAATTGAAAAGCTAAATCAGCAATTATTGCACCGGTTGTGCCTAACCAATTATTGGTTGGTTGATCCGTAGCATAAGAAAGCGATGGATCACCTACTGACCAAGTGGCAAGCGCAGTTAGAAAAATTAGGATAAAGGATAATAAAATAAAGCCTGCAAGACGTGCAGGAATGTGGACATTAAATCCCCTAGACTTCTCATAATTTTTTCCAAAAGCGGATTTGTTCTACTGGCCATTAAACTCAATTTTATGTTTAGTTTTGTGATATCGAGTAAAGCTTAGCAATGCATGGTTAATCTTTGGTTAGTAATTTTAGGGAAAGAGCTCTTTTTCTTACCTAAGCCCTCAAGTGTCACTCTGAGCGAAGTCGAAGGGTCTTACGAGGCGGATAAGACCTTTCGGCTACGCTCAAGGTGACAACAGAGTGATGAAAAAACCACCCGCTATTCTTAGCGGGTGGTTCAAAGGAATTAAGGATTAGCTCTAATATTTAGAACTCAGGATAGGCCTCAACACCAACTTCTGCTTTATCAAGCCCAAGTGCTTCGTCTTCTTCACTAACTCTAATGCCAATAGTGACTTTTAGAATTAACCAAACAATGGAAGAAGCGATAAAGGTAAATGCACCAATGGCACTAATTCCGATAAGTTGTGTAATAAAGCTTGTGCCATCATTAGTTAGAGGGACAATCATTGTGCCCCAGATGCCAGCAAGAAGGTGAACTGGAATTGCACCAACCACATCATCAAGCTTTAGCTTATCAAGAAGAGGAATTGTAAATACTACGATAGCACCACCAATTGCACCAATGAATAAAGCAAACGGAACGCTAGGAGGTAGCGGCTCGGCAGTTATTGAAACAAGACCAGCTAATGCGCCGTTAATAACCATTGTTACGTCAACTTTTTTGTAAATTAACTGCACTAATATCATGGCAGTTATTGCACCAGCGGCAGCCGCTAGGTTGGTATTTGCAAAAATACGAGAAATATCAGCAACATCTGCAATAGTGCCCATTGCTAATTGTGATGCGCCATTAAAGCCAAACCAGCCCATCCATAGGATAAACATACCAAGAGTTGCCAAAGGAATTGATGAACCGGGCATTGGAGTTACTTGGCCATTTGCACCATATTTGCCCTTGCGAGCGCCAATGAAGATAACACCAGCAAGCGCTGCCCAGCCACCAACTGAATGAACAAGAGTTGAGCCAGCAAAATCAGAAAAACCAAGCTCTGCTAACCAGCCGCCGCCCCATTGCCACATGCCTGTAATTGGATAAAGAAGACCAGTAAGCACAACAGTAAAGGCTAAGAACGCCCAAAGTCTAACACGTTCAGCAACTGCGCCAGAAACAATAGAAGCGGTTGCGGCAACAAATGCCATTTGGAAGAACCAATCAGATGCTACTGAATAACCAGCCTCTGCAGTATCAGCCCCCGGTTCTGGGAAATTTGAAGGTGAGAATGAGCCAATAAAGCCGCCAGCTTCACCACCATACATTACATTATAACCAACGAGCCAAAACATTAGACCTGCAATGGAATAAAGAGCGATATTTTTTAGCGCTTGCATTGAAACGTTTTTCTTACGCACTAAGCCAGTTTCGAGCATGGTAAAACCAGCCGCCATCCACATGACTAAGAAGCCACCAATTAAGAATAGGAGCGTGTTAAAGATTTTGGCATCTCTGTCGCCAAAAACTTCGGCAATAATAGAGCTTATAGCGTCATTTGCAGCACTTGCGGCTTCTTCATCTGTTGCACCCACTTCAAGTGCGGCATCTGATGCCGAAGCGCCAATAGCTTCAAGGGTTGAATTTAAGGCCGAATTAACATCGACGTTTTGCGCCAATGAGGGGGTTGTCAGCATAAGGATTGCAAAAAGAGCAAATATTCCTGCTGTGAATTTGTTTTTTATAGAAGTCATTTTCTAAAGTCTCCAAAATGGGGGTTAGTTAAAGTGCTGTGTCGCCAGTTTCGCCAGTGCGAATGCGAGTTACTTGTTCAAGATCAAACACAAAGATTTTGCCATCGCCAATTTTACCAGATTCAGCAGCGTTGCGAATTATGCTAACTATATTGTCAGCCTGATCAGCTTTTACGGCGATTTCTAATTTGAGTTTGGGAATGAAATTAACGGCATATTCTGCCCCACGATAAATTTCGGTATGCCCTTTTTGGCGGCCATAGCCCTTAACTTCACTAACTGTCATGCCATGCACATCAGAAGCGTGTAGCGCTTCTCGTACATTTTCTAGGCGTGAAGGTTTTATAAGTGCCATCACTCGTTGCATAATAAGTCCTTTTTGATATTGTTAAATTTTTGTTTATATCGCTTTTATAGATTCAAGTTGCGTGCCAGATTCATATTATCTTTGTAAGATATTGTTTTTGCTTGGTAATTAGCAATGTCTCATAAAAAACGTTGTTTGAGTACTATAAGAATTACATTTACTGCCTAATGTTTAAGCGGTGATATTAGCTTTGATGAAAAATTAGGCATGACTGATTAATTGGTGGGTTACGCTAAAAGTTGCGCTATTTAACAATAGGAATATAATAGATATTGAACTTTTGAGATTGGAAGAAATAAAGTGGCTAAAAAAAACAATCAAAAATATGCAAAGAAGTATGACATCATTATTGTGGGCGGTGGGCCTGTTGGGCTTAGCATGGCGGCTTGTTTGGCAAAATTTGGTGCAGATCTTAAAATTGCTATTTGTGATCGTAAGGGTTTTGAAGTTCCAACTGATTCTCGTGCTTCGGCGTTGGCGCTTGGGGTTACTAAAATTTTTGAGACTCTTGGTATTTGGAACGAAATATCAAAGCAAGCAAATCCGATAAAAGCTATGGAAATTACTGATTCTGGGGAAAGCGATATTTCACGACCTAAATTCTTGCAATTTGAGGGTGAAGTAGCGCCAAACTCTCCCTTTGCCTATATGGTGCCAAATGTTGCAACTATTGGTGTTTTGCAAAAAACCATAAAGGGCAAAGTTGATATGATAAGCCCAATAGATATTGTAGGCTTAAAAACGAGCGCTAATTCTGGTTCTCTTATTTTGGCTAATGGAGATGAGCTTGAGGCAAATCTAATAATTGCCGCTGATGGCGCACGTTCAAACTTGCGCCAATTTGCTGGCATAAAGACCACAGGGCATGATTATGGACAAAGCGGCATTGTTACTACCATTGAACATGAAAAGCCGCATAATGACACGGCATATGAGCATTTTCGACCCAATGGGCCATTTGCCTCTTTGCCATTAAGGGGTAATCAATCCTCATTAGTGTGGACTGAAAAAACCAAAAACGCTAATCTTTATAAAAATATGGAATATAGCGAACTTGAGCCAATTATTGAAAATGTGATGGGGCATAATCTTGGTAAAGTGAAAATTGTTGAGCAAGTGCAGGTCTTTCCGTTCAAATTACCAATAGCTAAAGATTTTGTTGCTAATCGTTTAGCGTTAATTGGAGATGCGGCACATGCTGTGCACCCTATTTCTGGGCAGGGAATGAACCTCGGGCTTAAAGATGTTGCGGCATTAGCACAGGTTTTAATTAATGCTAAGCGTTTGGGTTTAGATATTGGTGCGTTTGATGTTTTGGAGAATTATCAAAGTTGGCGGCGTTTTGATGTGGCGCTAATGGCACTGGCCACGGATAATTTAGTGCATTTATTTTCAAATGACATTGCCCCAGTTAGAGCATTACGAGATATTGGCTTGGGGATAGTTGATAAGATGCCATTTGTTAAAAAGCAGCTTATTCGCCATGCGGCGGCAATTAGTCCTTTGTCAGGGAAAGTGCCAGACTTATTGCTTGGCCGTGCTTTATGACAATAATATTTATTGATGCCGATGCTTGCCCAGTAAAAGAGGAAACCAAGAAAGTTGCAAATCGCTTTGGGCTAAAGACCATATTAGTTTCAAATGGCGGCATTAGACCATCAAATGATGCAATGATTGAAATAGTGGTGGTTGCAAAGGGTGCTGATGTTGCTGATGATTGGATTGAGGCAAAAATAGCGAAAAATGATATTGTTATTACGCAAGATATATTATTGGCTTCTCGTTGTCTTGATAAGAGCGCATTAGCTGTTGGGGTAAATGGTAAGGAATTTACCAATGAAAATATTGGCATAAAGCTCGCTATGCGTGATTTAAACCAGCATTTACGTGAAACTGGTGAGGGTGGTAGTTATAATAAGGCTTTTAGTAATAAAGATCGTTCGAATTTTTTGCAAAACTTGGATTTGATGGTGCGAAGGGTGTTATAGCACTATTTTAATCTATTATATTCCTCATCGCTTAAATCATAAGATTCATCAATAGATAAAAGCGGTACTCCATCTTTAATCGGGAAGGCAATGCGGGCGGCAAGTGAAATAAGAGCAGTTTTATCAT
>JAJRPR010000065.1 GCA_024280655.1 Alphaproteobacteria bacterium
GATAATTACGCAATTTGATATGATCAAAACCTACGAGGGTATAGAATTTGTAAGCTCATCTCGTGTGGGTCTTTTGCCGTTTGGTGCTGTTGTACTAAAGAAAGTTTTGCGCCTTGGCGGCTTTGAAAATGTGGTGTTTTCAGCGCTTGGGGTACGTGAAGGATATTTGTTTAATAGGCTTAAAAAAACCGAACAACAAAAAGATCCTTTACTTGAAATTTGTGAAAATATTTCTCTTTTGCGCTCACGCTCGCACCCTCATTCGTTCGAATTGATTGAGTTTTCAAAGCAATTTATAAGAGCAAGCAAATTACCTGAAGATTTAGAGCAACAACGATTACGAGAAGCGGCTTGTTTCTTGGCTGATATTGCGTGGCGTGGCCACCCAGATTATAAGGGCGAGCAAGCAGTTGATTTAATTGCTTTTGGCGCACTTATTGGGGTTAATCATGCTGGGCGAGCATTTTTAGCAAGAGCATTGGCGGTGCGTTATATGGGGCTTAAGCGCCATTCTGTTTCAAGTGAAATTTTAGACTTAGCTGGTGAGAATAACGCTAAAAGAGCAAAAATCTTGGGTGCATTATTTCGGGTGGCGTTTGTTATTTCCGCCAGCATGGCAGGGGTGCTGCCTAAGGTTGAGTTTAATATAAATAATCAGTGCTTAGAGCTTATTTTACCGCAAGATCTATCCTTTTTAGAGGGTAATCGCTTAAAAAGCAGATTAAACCAGCTTGCAAAAACAGCTGGCCTGCAAAATAGCGAAATAATAATTCTCAAGAACTAGTTTTAACCTCAAAAATACCTATCTCATTTGCACCAAGCGCAATCTCTCCGTGCTTTATAGCCAGCGCTTTTTTACCAAAAATCTCATATCGCCAGCCATTCATTGCACGAATATTTGCATCATCATCTAGCACAATAGCATCTATCTCATCAGAAGTTGCAATAATACGTGGCGCAACTCCTTCTTGTTCTGATATTGCCTTTAATAACACCCGAATTAAATCACCAACCGCTCCTCTTGGGGAAGGGCCATTATTTCGTTTTTTTACGCTAGGTAATTGCTCATTTTTAAGCGCATTTACCTGCTCGAAAATGGCTATAATTTCGCTGGCAGACGAAGAGCGTCCAAATCCCTTTGGCACAGCTCTAAGCCTATCAAATTTTTGCACATTATTTGGTCGTTGAATTGCTAATTCGTAAAGAGCATCATCTTTAAGCACTCTGCCACGTGGGACATTTTTTTCTTGTGCCTTTTCCTCACGCCATTTTGCCAAAAGTTTAAGGGCAGCATAATCACGAGGTTTATTAATTTTTTTCTTCATGCGCTTATAGGCATTTATTGGCTCAACAATATATGTATCAATCGAGGTTAAAATATTATTCTCACCCTTGACCCATTCGTGGCGTTTAAGTTTTGCAATTTTTTGCACCAATTCAACATAAATAGTTCGAAGATGCGTGACATCGCCAAGTGCATAATTTAGTTGTTTTTCGCTAAGCGGCCTTGCTGACCAATCGGTAAAACGAGAGCTTTTATCAATTTGCTCTCCAACAATTTGACGCACCAAATTATAATAAGAAATACTCTCACAATAGCCGCAAACAGAAGCCGCAATTTGCGTATCAAAACAAGGAGAGGGGACTTTACCCGTGCTTTTCACAAATATTTCTATATCTTGACGAGCCGCATGAAAAACTTTGGTAACGCTTTCATTATCCATAAGCTGATAAAATGGCACTAGATCTAAACCATTGGCTAATGGATCAATAATCACTGCTTGCTCAATGGTTGCCGCCTGAATAAGACAAAGTTTTGGCCAATATGTTGTCTCTCGCAAAAATTCTGTATCAATCGTAACAAAATCAAAATTGCTTGCATGTTGGCAAAAATCGTCTAATTCATTCGTTGTCTTAATGATTTGCATCTATTTTCTTTACTTAATTATTATATTCAAAATAGCACTTAGCAGGACATGGCATAATATACTAGCTAGATAACTTGACAAAATCACTCTCTCATGCGCTTTTGCGCCAATTAAATCATTTTTATATATAAGAGTTTCAAATGCACAAATATAGATCTCATAATTGCTCACAATTAAATGCCAAAAATGTAGGGGGCACAGTACGTATTAGCGGCTGGGTTCATCGTGTTAGAGATCATGGTGGATTATTATTTCTTGATATAAGAGATCATTATGGCATGACACAATGCGTTATTGATCCTGATTCTAGCGCATTTGGATTGGCCGAAACAATTCGCTCTGAATGGGTGGTTAAAATTGATGGTGAAGTTAAGGCTCGTGATAAAGACGCAATTAATAAAAATCTTTCAACTGGTGAGATAGAAATATTCATTCGTGAAATTGAAATACTTGGCACAGCAAAAGAATTGCCAATGCCAGTATTTGGCGAGCAAGAATATCCAGAAGAAACAAGACTAACATATCGCTTTTTAGACCTAAGGCGTGAGCGTATTCACAACAATATTATTAAACGCTCGCAAATTATTGCCTCACTAAGAAATAGAATGGTTGAGCAAGGGTTTAATGAAATTCAAACCCCAATCCTAACTGCATCATCGCCTGAAGGGGCTAGGGATTTTTTGGTTCCATCACGTGTGCATCCCGGTAAATTTTATGCACTCCCTCAAGCCCCGCAACAATTCAAGCAATTATTGATGATGTCAGGCTTTGATAAATATTTCCAAATCGCTCCATGTTTTCGTGATGAAGATGCACGTGCTGATCGCTCACCGGGTGAATTTTATCAACTTGATATGGAGATGAGCTTTGTAACGCAAGATGAGGTTTTCGAGGCGATTGAGCCAGTGTTACGTGGCGTATTTGAAGAATTTTCAAATGGTAAATCCATAACGCAAGATTTCCCTCGCATTCCTTATAAAGAAGCGATGAGTAAATATGGTACCGACAAACCAGATTTGCGCAATCCTATTGAAATGCAAGATGTTAGTGAACATTTTGCAGGTTCTGGGTTTAAGATTTTTGCTAATATGCTGGCAGCAGATGAAAAAGTACAAATTTGGGCAATTCCAGCGCCAAGTGGCGGCTCTCGTGCTTTTTGTGATCGCATGAATTCATGGGCGCAAAAACAGGATCAACCGGGCTTAGGCTATATTTTTTGGCGTGAAGGGGAGGCTGGCGGTGCTGGACCTTTGGCTAAAAATATTGGTGAAGAGCGCACCACTGCAATTAAAGAGCAGTTAGGCTTAAAGGTTGGTGATGCTTGTTTCTTTGTAGCAGGTCGCCCTGATAAATTCGTTGGTTTTGCAGGCGATGCCAGAACACAAATAGGCACTTCGCTAAAACTTATTGATGAGAATAAGTTTGAATTTTGTTGGATTGTTGATTTTCCAATGTTTGAATATAATGAAGATGAGAAAAAAATAGACTTGTCGCACAATCCATTTTCAATGCCGCAAGGTGAGCTAGAAGCGCTTGAAAATCAAGATCCGCTAACTATTAACGCATGGCAATATGATATTGTTTGTAATGGAATTGAGCTATCTTCTGGTGCAATAAGAAATCATCGCCCTGATATTATGAAAAAAGCATTTGAAATTGCAGGTTATGACGAGCAGGTGCTTAAAGATAAATTTGGTGGCATGTATAAAGCACTGCAATATGGCGCACCTCCGCATGGCGGCATTGCTCCCGGAATTGATCGTATGGTTATGATGTTATGTGGTGAGCAAAACCTGCGTGAAGTTGTGGCGTTTCCAATGAACCAGCAAGCGCAAGATCTATTGATGAATGCACCTTCAAGTGTAAGCGCCAGTCAGTTGCGTGAATTACATTTGCGATTGAATTTAGATAGCGAATAAAAGTGCTATTTTCAGATTAGAGTTCTAGTTGGATAAAAGATAATGTTAGCAACTAATTAAGCACTAATGTCTATCTTTTGATTAAATGAATCACTAGGGTAAGTTGTTTGAAATTTCAACTGAAACATATATTTTTACTAGCTGGAGCTTTATTAGCATTTACTCCAGTTATTGGTGTGGATTATTTCCTTGATAAATATATCAAAAACGAGGCCGTTTCTCGATATCAAGAAAGTGTGAATACTATAACTAGCAGAAATCAGAGTGCTGTAAGTTCGGCAATCATCGCTATGAAGAAGGTAATAAGTCAAAGCCCATCTCTTTGTACACCGACTTTTGTAAGTAATGTGCAAAAGCAACTTCTAGCTAACCAGCAATTAGCTCAAATTATTGTAGAGAATAAAGATAGGGTTCAATATTGTAATGGCTATAATTCTGTAACTGAATATATACTTACTTCTGCTGAATTGCCAATTCTTGATGGTGCTGAGACAATCGCCATTGCTCAAGTTTTTGGCACTGATATTCCAATGTTAAGAATTTCATCGCAGATAGGGCAAAATAAAATAATATCTGCCTTTATTCACCTAAATGCCGACCTATCTGGTATTTTACCAAGTAGCATAATTAATAATGCATATTTGCGCATTGGTCTTACAAATGGCACAAAAATAATCACATCAGGTGATGTAATTAATGATGTTGAGGGTGAGGTTATTCATTCCAAAGTTGTTTTGAGCTCGATTTCTAATTCAATTCCTATTGTTACAAGAATGACTATATCTTTTGATTCAGTCAGAGCAGTTTTTGCTGACCTATATTTAATTCTGACTATAGCTGCTTTAATTTTCGCTGTTAGTTTTTTGGTCTTTGTATTTTATGCTATTCGTAAATCAAACATTCCATCTATTGATTTGGAACGGGCAATAATAAAGGGTGAGTTTCACCCCTATTATCAGCCAGTTGTAAACTTGAAAACAGGCCAATTACTTGGCTGTGAGGTGTTGGTTCGATGGGTCAAAAAAGATGGAACAGTTCTTTCTCCGGGCTTTTTTATAGATTTAGCTGAAAGCTCTGGTCTGGCCGTGCCAATGACAATAAAATTGATGGAACAAGTTCGTGAAGACCTTAGTGAGTTAAGTAAACAGCAACCAGAATTAAAAATAGGCATTAATTTATTTGAAGGCCATTTTAGAAATAGTATTATAGTTGATGATGTTAAGGCAATTTTCTCTGATTCTAATGTTTTATTCAGCCAATTAGTTTTTGAAATAACTGAGCGTCGCCCTTTAACAAATCAAATAGCAGTAGATGCTGTTGTTGGTGGGTTGCAGGCATTAGGGTGCAAGCTTGCTTTAGATGATGCTGGTACAGGATATTCAAACTTAGCTTATATGGAAAGGCTTGGCGTTGATATTATCAAAATAGATAGAGTTTTTGTAAATATGATAGGCAGTGGGACAACAAGCGTCCCAATACTTGATGGTCTGATATCTATGGCATTTGATTTGGATGCAGAAATTATTGCCGAAGGGATTGAAACTGAAGATCAAGCCGTATATTTACGAGCACGTGGTGTGGTGCAAGCGCAAGGGTTCTTATTTGCTCCTGCTCTAAAGAAGGACACGTATATTGAACTTGCTCAACAAATGAACAAGCCAGCAAAAACAGAATCATTACAAGAAGAAACTAGTGATAAAATTAAGAAAAAAGCGGCTTAATTTATATTTTTTCTAGTATTCTTGAAATTGCTAACATCTAAATGACTTATCTTTGAACTCTTAAACAAAAGCTTTTGTGTTGAAGTGGCATCTAAGCTATAAAAACTTGGGGAAATCATTAAACTTAATTATTAATGGAGAGATATGTGTCAAATAATGAAGAAGACAAAAATAACGCAATGCGAGAAGCGGCGTTACATTTCCATCAATTTCCAAAGCCTGGTAAAATTGAAATTGCTCCCATTAAACCTCTAGGCAATCAACGTGATCTTGCGCTTGCATATTCACCCGGAGTTGCCGCTCCATGTGAAGAAATTGCCAAAGATCCTGAAACAGCTGCTTTATATACTTCTCGTGCCAACCTAGTTGCAGTGATAACTAATGGCACAGCAGTGCTTGGCTTAGGTGCTATTGGAGCGCTTGCCTCAAAACCAGTTATGGAAGGCAAGGCGGTTCTTTTCAAAAAATTTGCTGGCATTGATGCAATGGATATAGAAATTGATGAGTTAGATCCCAAAAAATTTATTGATATTGTTAGGCCGTTAGAGCCAACATTTGGCGGAATAAACCTAGAAGATATAAAAGCTCCTGAATGTTTTGAAATAGAAGAGCAACTGCGCTCACAAATGAATATTCCAGTATTTCACGATGATCAGCACGGAACAGCCATCATTGTTGCCGCAGCAGTTCTTAATGGATTGAAATTAGCCAATAAAAAACTTGAGACAGTTAAAATTTGCACATCTGGTGCAGGAGCTGCGGCCATTGCGTGCCTTAATCTGTTAATTTCTCTTGGTGCAAAACGTGAAAACATTTGGGTTGCCGATAGAGATGGCTTGGTTACTACAACTCGCAAAGGTGCTAAAGATAAATGGCGTGATGTTTTTGCTCAACAAACAGATGCTACAACTTTAGCTGAAGTTTTACCGGGGGCTGATATTTTTATTGGGCTTAGTGCCGCAGGGGTTCTAAAACCTGAAATGCTCAAAGAAATGGCAAAAAACCCGCTAATTATGGCTCTAGCAAACCCAACGCCAGAAATAATGCCAGAATTGGCGCTAGAAGTACGCCCAGATGCTATGGTTTGCACAGGGCGTTCTGACTATCCAAATCAGGTAAATAATGTTCTCTGTTTTCCATTTTTATTTCGAGGTGCGCTTGATGTTGGTGCAACAGCAATAAATGAAGATATGAAAATGGCTGCAGTTGAAGCCATTGCGCAATTAGCGCATGATCCAGCTCTTGAAGCTTCAAACACAGGTGTCGGCTCAACATTTGGAGCAAATTACCTAATTCCTAATCCATTTGATCAAAGACTTATTCTTAGGATTGCACCAGCTGTTGCCAAAGCTGCAATGGATAGCGGCGTTGCAAAACGTCCAATAAAAGACTTTAAGGTCTATCAAGATAGTCTAAATCGTTTTGTTTTTCGATCTGGCATGGTGATGAAACCAATTATTGATCAGGCAAAAGACAAGGGACAGCGTATTGTTTTTTCTGATGGAGAAGATGAGCGTGTTTTGCGTGCAACTCAGGTCATTCTTGAAGATAGTATAGCAAAGCCAATTCTTATTGGTCGCCCAGAAGTGATTGCTCAACGGATTGAGCGTTTTGGCTTAACACTGAAACCTGATGTTGATTTTGAAATTATAAATCCTGAAAAAGATGCTCGCTATCGTGAGTATGTGTCTGAGTTTCATAGTTTAGTTGGCCGTATGGGAGTAACTCCTGAAACTGCAAGAACGATTGTTCGCACAAATACTACAGTTATTGCGGCTCTTGCTGTAAAGCGTGGTGATGCAGATGGTATGATATGCGGGTTACAAGGTCGCTATATCAAGCATGTTCGTGATATTAAGTCGATAATAGGTATGCTTGATAATGTTAGTGATGTTTCTGCTCTTTCGATGTTGATTATGCCAAAGGGTGTGTTTTTCTTGGCAGATACTCACGTAACTGTTAATCCGTCTGCTGATGAGATTGTTGAAATTGCGCTTGAGGCTCGTGATCACTTAAGGAGGTTTAATATTGAAGCTAGAGCATCATTGCTTTCATTTTCAAATTTTGGCTCTCGTGATAGCGAAAGCTCACAAAAAATGCGAACAGCATATAAAAAGCTCAAAGAGATAGCTCCAGATTTAATCATTGAAGGTGAGATGCAAGGGGATTTGGCTCTTAATGAAGAATTGCGTGAGCGTTATACTGGGCAATCTATCCTAAAAGGGCCCGCAAATCTTTTGATTTTCCCAAATCTTGATAGTGCAAATCTTTCTATGACACTTCTAAAAGAAGTTACAAAATCACTATTAGTTGGACCAATCTTAATGGGAACGTGCAAACCAGCGCATATTCTTGTGCCATCAGCAACTTCTCGTGGGGTTGTTAATGCAGCCGCAATAGCAGCGACACAGGCTTTATCTGTTAATGCATGAGACTATAAATTGCAATGTCACCCTGACCCCCCCCGTGTCACCCTGAACGAAGTGAAGGGTCTTGAGCCGCAAAAAAGATTCTTCGACTTCGGCTCAGAATGACAACGTGAGAAAGATAGACAATAAAATCGTTCTTCCTACTGGAAAGCAGTTTCAGCAAATGAGCGAAGTTTACGTGAGTGAATTTTCTCTGCTGGCTGCTCTCTAAGTATTTCCATAGCTTTGAGACCAATTAGCAAATGTCGTTTTACTTGAGTTGAATAAAATTCTGACGCCATGCCCGGTAATTTAATTTCACCATGTAGCGGTTTATCTGAAACACATAATAAAGTTCCGTAAGGCACACGAAAACGAAAACCATTAGCTGCGATTGTTGCGCTTTCCATATCAAGTGCAATGGCTCTTGATTGGCTCAAACGTCTAGTAACCTCAATTTGATCTCGCAATTCCCAATTTCGGTTATCAAATGTCGCAACAGTTCCTGTGCGCATAACTCTCTTCATTTCTAACCCTTCAAGTTGGGTTATTTCTGCAACGGCTTGCTCTAATGCTACTTGCACTTCAGCTAGAGCTGGAATTGGTACTGATAGCGGTAGATCAGCATCTAATACGTGATCTTCCCTTACATAGGCGTGCGCTAGGACATAATCTCCAAGTTCTTGAGTGCTACGAAGGCCAGCACAATGACCAAGCATAAGCCAAGCGTGAGGGCGTAAAACTGCAATATGATCAGTAATGGTCTTGGCGTTTGAAGGGCCAACTCCAATATTGACCATAGTAATCCCACGCTTCTTGCCAGTTGTAAGGTGATAGGCTGGCATTTGCGGGTTACGAGGCGGTGCTTTACCAGAAGTTCCACCTCCCAAACGTTTATTTAAGGTGATAACATTTCCGGGCTCAACAAAACTGTCATAATCTTCATGTCCGTCTGCCATATATTGTTTTGCAATGCGGCAAAACTCATCAATATAAAACGCATAATTTGTGAAAATTACAAAGTTTTGAAAAGAATTTGGAGCGGTAGCCGTGTAATGAGCTAGGCGATGTAGTGAATAATCAATGCGAGGAGCTAGAAAAGCTGATAAAGGAAACGCTTCGCCTTTTTGTGTTATATGTGTGCCGTTCACGATTTCATCATCGGTATTGTTCAAATCGGGCACATCAAACAGATCACGCAGTGGTATTTTTATATTAGAAATAGCCGCAACATCGATATTTTGTGAAGCGTCTAGCACATAATGCAATGGAATTGGAGTATCCGATTCGCTTATTTCTATTGTGCCGCCATTATTTTTTAATATTAAAGAAAATTGCTCGAGCAAGTAATATTTGAAAAAATCAGGATCAGTTAAAGTTGTCTTATAAGTACCCGGACTATGTAAGAACCCATAAGGCAAACGAGAATCAACTTTTTTATGAGTATCAGAAACAACTTCAACCTGTGGGTAAGTAGCACGGACCTTACCCTTTGGAATTTCGCCTTTAGTCAAGCTGATTAATTGATCACGTATAAAATTCTTGTTACGCAAATAAATTTTTTGCACATATTCCCAAGCTTTAACGGGATCACTAAAGGATTTCTTTTTAATTTGGGGGGGGTAAATTATTTTCATCTAACAAGAATGACAGGTAAAAACATAAATGGCAACAAATTTGAATATATAGAAAACTATCACATTGTTGTGAGCCCCCTTTTTTTGCCAATATTTATACCTATCTCAAACATGTACCTAAATTCTTGTGTTGTCCCATGCAAGGATTAGGTAAAACACAACTGCCAATCCCCCCTAAGCCCTCAACAGGGTGGCAGGATGTTTATGGATCGCAAGGAAATCCTTGCGATCCATTTTTATATTCCAGAAATCATATTGAATAGCTATTTATAAGCCTGAAAGAAAAATACAATAACTAACACAACACCATAAATAATGATGCTAGAGCGCAAAATTTTAGCAGGGATTAAATGAGCGAATTTAGCTGCAATATATCCTCCAATTAGAGTGCCAACAAAAGCGATTAATCCTTCTTGCCATGCTATCGAATCTGACCAGACAAATCTTATCACGGCAATGAATGCAACAATCGCTGAAAGAAGCAGCTTTAATCCATTCATTGAATGAATATCTTTCATGCCAGCAAGGGCAAAAAACGCAAGCAAAATAATACCTAAGCCAGCATTAAAAAAGCCACCATATAGACAAATTAAAGTAAGCAAAATTAGTAGGATAATATATGCAAAAGTGCTTGAGTTTTTTGTTTTGCTTGAGCTTGAAGAAATCCAAACATTAATCTTATTGCCAAACGCAAACAAAAAAACCGCTAGCGCCATTAAATACGGCACTACAATACTAAATTGTGCATCTGTTACCCTAAGTAAAAGTTCAGCCCCAAGAAACCCACCAATTAAGGCGGCGCTAATATAGGGAACTAACATTGCTTTGTGCTTTTTTATATCAGACCAAAAACCAATAGCGCCGCTAATATATCCGGGCAAAGAAGCAAATGTATTAGTTGCATTGGCCATAACTGGTGGAACTCCAGCAAGCAATAATGCTGGAAATAAAATAAATGATCCACCCCCAGCAAGCGAATTTATCGCCCCAGCCAATATTCCAGCACTTAGTAAAAGTATAATTTCCATATTTTCCTCAATAAAACATATCAAATATAGAGCTTATGCTGGCTTATTTGTCCAATTAAAATCTTTTTTGCGGCATAAATAATTATGCTCTTTCAATTTTCGTTAAAATAGTTTATATTAGAAATAACTAATATATATTTTGCAAATGAGGAAAAAATGACCAAACAGACAAAACCTATCGAATTATATTATTTTCCAACTCCAAATGGTTTCAAAATATCAATCATGTTAGAAGAGTTGGGCGTGCCTTATAATATGAATATAGTGGATATTGGTGCTGGCGAGCAGTTTGAAGAAAAATTCTTAGCCATTTCTCCCAATAATAAAATTCCAGCTATTGTTGACCCTGAAGGGCCTGATGGCAAGCCAATTTCGGTGTTTGAATCTGGCGCTATTCTAAGATATCTTGGGCAAAAATTCAATAAGTTCTACCCAACCGACAAACGTAAGCAAGTGCAAGTTGATGAATGGCTGATGTGGCAAATGGGCGGGTTTGGGCCAATGCTCGGGCAAAACCATCATTTCGCAATCTATGCGCCAGAAAAAATTGACTATGCCATTAAGCGCTATGTTGATGAAACGCACCGCCTATATAAAGTGCTAAATAAACAATTAGAGGGCAAAGATTATATTATAGGTGAATATACAATAGTTGATATTGCGACAATCGGTTGGGCTACCTCATATGAAAGACAGGGCATAAATATTGGTGATTTCCCTAATGTAAAAAATTGGATTAAGCGCATGAAATCTCGCAAAGCAGTGGCTTCTGGCTTGGTTTTAGGAATAGAGGAGCGAGAAAAATTTAACCTCGCCAAGAATGAAAAAGCAAAATCGGTTTTGTTTAATCAGCGCTAGGCTTTACAACTCAATAAGTGAATTCTCTCGAACGTCAAATATCTTGCTATTCTCTATATATGATGGTGAAATCATATCAATGAGGGCAGGGGCTATTTTGCTTGGGTGAGGTAGTGTTTTGGGATCCTCTCCGGGCATAGCTTTTGCTCGCATGGCGGTTCTTACAGCACCGGGGTAAAATATATTGACCTTTACGTTGGTGTTAGACATTTCATTTGCATAAGATTTTGCTAGAGCGTTAAGCGCTGCTTTTGAGCTTGCGTAAAGCCCCCAATATGGCTTGCAGCTTTTGGCAGAACTTGAAGATACAAAGAGCACACGACCAGCTTCAGATTTACGTAATAATAAATCCATTGAGCGAAGAAGGCGGTAATTTGCTCCGACATTAATCGCCATTACCTTATCAAAATCTTTTGGTGAAATGTGGGGGACTGGTGTTAATGTGCCAAGTATTCCAGCATTGCCAATGAGCGCATCAAGCTTGCCCCAACGCTCAAATATCTGCGCTCCTAAACGATCAATCGCATCAAAATTTGCTAAATCAAAAGGCACAAGAGTGGCAGTTGCGCCTAATTCATTAATTTCATCATCAAGCTCTTCAAGTGCGCCTTTTGTGCGGGCAGTTGCGATTATATGTGCGCCACGTTTAGCAGCCTCAAGCGCTGCCGCTTTGCCAATTCCTCGTGATGCACCAGTTATTAGGACAATTTTTCCTAGCAATTCTTGATTATCTGACATTATACAGCTTCTTTAAACAAAGATATTTTATGAATAGATATGCCATTTTTTCCTGCAAGATCTGTTAGAGTAGTTGGATAATCCCCAGTGAAATAATGGTCCGTAAACTGTGGTGAATGATTATTGCGTTTTTCACCGCATACCGCATCATAAAGCCCATCAATGGAAAGAAATTCAAGAGAATCTACATTGATATATTGGCGCATGGCTTCAAGACTATTATATTGGTTTGCTAATAATTTTTCTGGGTCTGGCGTATCAATACCATAATAATCTGAATGAAAAATCATAGGGCAAGCTACACGCAAATGAACTTCTTTTGCGCCAGCATCTCGCATCATTTGCACTATTTTTAAAGAAGTAGTGCCACGTACAATAGAATCATCAATTAAAACCACACGCTTATTTTCAATTTGCGAACGGTTAGCCGAATGTTTTAATTTAACGCCAAATGCTCTAATTTGTTGTGAAGGTTCAATAAAGGTGCGCCCCACATAATGATTACGAATAATACCATATTCAAATGGAATGTTACTAGATTGAGAAAATCCAATTGCCGCAGGTGTGCCACCGTCGGTAATAGGCACAATTACATCCGCCTCTATTGGAGCTTCTTTTGCTAAGTTTTCGCCCATTTTTTTGCGCACGCTATAAACAGAGCGCCCTGCAACTGTTGAATCAGGACGAGCAAAATAAACATATTCAAATAGGCAAATCCGTTCTGGTTTTTTCTCAAACGGTTTTTCTGATCTAACTTTAATAGTACCATCTTTTTGTTTTTCACAAATAATCACCTCACCATTTTCAACATCACGAATAAAACGTGCGCCAATTATATCAAGTGCGCAGGTTTCTGATGCAAAAATTGGCTTGCCATCAAGTTCACCATATACAAGTGGGCGTATGCCAAATGGATCACGTGTAGCTATTAATTTTGATCGGGTCATGGCAACCAAAGAATATGCACCCTCTAATTGCTTAAGAGCTTCAATAAGGCGATGAGGCGCGTTGCCAACTTTAGATTTTGCTAATAGATGCAATATAACTTCTGTGTCAGAAGTGGTTTGGCAAATAGCACCATTGGCAATTAAGCTCGATCGTACAGTCTGCCCATTTGTGATGTTCCCATTGTGAGCAATAGCAATGCCACCTACTTCAAGTTCAGCAAAAAGCGGTTGCACATTACTAAGAACATTATCGCCAGTTGTTGAATATCGTACATGCCCCATAGCTGATTGACCAGGTAGATTTGCTAATGTCATAGGGTCTGTAAAATGATCACCTACTAAGCCCATCCGCTTTTCCGAATGAAATTGAGTGCCATCAAAACTTACAATGCCAGCGCTTTCTTGCCCTCGATGTTGCAAAGCGTGTAACCCTAAAGCGGTTAGGGCAGAAGCGTCTGAATGCCCTAAAATTCCAAACACCCCGCATTCTTCACGCAGATTGTCATTATCAAGATAATCTCTCATAAGAGTAACTTTCTCTAACTTAGAGGAACTTCACCTTCGTCAGTGCCGTCAACATTAGGGGTTTCTTGATTAGGGGTTTCTTGATTAGGAGTTTCTTGTGGCACATCATCATCAACCTCATCGCTATCTCCAAGAAAACTAGCAACAGATTGCTCTAGATCATCTGGTAGGGCACGAATAAGCCCATCACCTAAAGAGACTAATGGAGGAACTGATCGAGAATCTTTTATATATTTACTTTCGCCCATGCCACCCCATTGCAACCATTGCCCAAGTACAACCACAACAACGCCAATTAAGACACCTCGAAGCCCGCCAAATACAAACCCCAATGTGCGATCTAGTGGCCCAGCTTTAGAATCAACAACAAAATCAGCTATTTTCATAGTGATAAGATGTAATACGATAAGCGAGAGAATAAAGCTTACGATGATTGTTGCACCATCCGCTATAATTTCTTCTCGTATATAACCTCGTGCAATTTCTGGCTTAAATTGCCACATCCAAACAGCAATTCCAGCAGAGCCTGCCCAAGTTGCAAGTGATAATACTTCTCGTGTAAGTCCTCGTGCAGTCGCTAAAATGGCCGAAATCAGCACAACTATAGCTAATGCTACATCAAAAGCTGTAAACATAAGAATTCCCTAAATAATTCATAACAATCTTTCCTTAACCTTAAAATTCTAATTAGCCAAGTATCTAGTAAGTATTTCAGTGGTATTTTTTTAACCGTCCTTAAAAGAGCCGATTTTACTAACTAATGCTAACAGATCAGCGAATTCGATCAATTTGATGGCAGCATTTGTTTTTTCAGAACTAAATTTTCCGCTATATGCGCTTGTAAATCCAAGTTTGGCAGCTTCTCTTAATCTTAATGCTGAATGTACTACTGCTCGAGTGCCGCCTGAGAGGCTGATTTCGCCAAAAAACACTGCCTCTTTTGGTAATACTCGGTTTGTGAGCGAAGAAATAAGCGCCGCAGCTACCGCCATATCAGCGGCAGGCTCGCTGATTTTTAAGCCGCCTGCAACATTGAGATATATATCATTTGCGCCAATTTTTACTCCGCAATGGGTTTCAAGTACCGCTAAAATCATTGATAATCTTGAACTATCCCAGCCAACAACCGCTCGTCTTGGTGTGCCAAGCGGTGAGGGGGCAACTAATGCTTGAATTTCAACTAATAATGGCCTTGTACCCTCCATTCCAGCAAATACCGCACAACCAGTGGCGCTTTCATCACGCTGATCAAGGAACAGGGCAGAGGGGTTGCTAACCTCGCTAAGCCCCTTTTGGGTCATTTCAAACACACCAATTTCATCAGTTGCGCCATAGCGGTTTTTAACAGCACGTAAAATTCTATAGGTGTGAGATGCATCGCCTTCAAAATAAACTACTGCATCAACCATATGTTCAACAACACGAGGCCCTGCAATTTGTCCGTCTTTTGTTACATGGCCAACCAGCACAACTGCTGCTCCGCTTTTTTTAGCAAATCTAGTAAGTGCCTGAGCGCTGGTTCTAACTTGTGTCACAGTACCGGGAGCACTATCAACTCGCTCTGTCCATAATGTTTGAATAGAATCAATAATAACTAAATCGGCACCATTTTGATGTTCAAGAGTTGATAGAATTATCTCAACATTGGTTTCACTGGCTAATTTTACAGGGCTATTTGCTAGACCAAGTCTTTTGGCACGTAATTGCACTTGCGCAATAGCTTCTTCTCCAGAAATATAAATTACTGAATATCCTTTGTTGGCTAAAGCACTTGCCGCTTGTAATAATAGTGTGGATTTACCAATTCCAGGATCGCCACCAACCAACATTGTCGAGCCTTTAACAAACCCACCGCCGCTTACTCTGTCTAATTCTGCTAGGCCAGAAATTATACGCTCCGCATCTTCTGGTTTGCCGCTCAGTGAAGAAAGTTGTGCAGGCTTTCCTGAAGCCTTTGTGGCTTTTGGCCCAGAGCCAACCCCTGTATTTTGTAATTCCTCAATTATTGAATTCCATTCCCCGCACGCTTCGCACCGCCCCGCCCATTGAGTAGAAATTGCAGCGCAAGATTGACAAATAAAAGTGGAACGATTTTTCGCCATTTATTCTTGTCGCCGTTGGTCGCTTATGCTCCCGACCAGAGCCTGCCCCGTGCTTGACACGGGGACACCCCTGCCATTCTTTCTCTCGCTGGGTAAAATATATGATTTATTATATCGGCCTTTTAGAGAGGTTAAAATCTCATAACCGATAGTTCCTGCTAGATCAGCCTGATCATCAATAGATATGGTATTACCTAAAACCTCTACCATATCACCGGGTTCTGGCCCTAAGCCGTGTAATTGCGTGACATCAACAGCAATTAAATCCATTGAAACACGGCCAATTACAGGTAATATTTTATTATTGATAAGAATGCGTCCACCATGCCTAGAAGTTGTGCCAGAAAGTGAGCGCAAGAAACCATCGGCATATCCAAGTGCCAAAATAGCGATTTTGCTATTTCTATCAATAGTATAAGTTGCGCCATAACCAATAGTCTCACCAGCCTTTGCATCAAAAACCTGTAGAACAGGAACTTTGAGATTTACCACTGGTTTCATGGGGTTTGGCTTGCCGTTAATTGCCCGTCCACCATAAAGCGCAATTCCTGGACGAACCATTTGGAAGTGATTGTCTCGCCCGCTCATTATGCCAGCCGAGTTGGCAAGAGATGCAGGAGTATTGGGGAATTGCTTTGCAATAGTCTTGAAGAAAATTAGCTGCATGCGGTTTTTTTCATGCCCCAAAATATCAGCACAAGCAAGATGGCTCATAATCATTTGCGGCAAAAACCCAACTTGAGAAATTTTGTCTTTTACCCAATCAACATCAGCCATTTTAATGCCAAGCCGTCCTATTCCAGTATCAAAATGAATCGCTGCTGGAAATAGTTCTCCCTGAGTAATGCAAAATGATAGCCATTCCTCAAGCATTTGCGGCGAGTTCAATATTGGCATTATACGCTGTTCTGCATATAATTGCGCTGAATTTGGATATAGACCATTAAACACAAAAATATGTGCGTCCTTTAACTCAGCCCTTAGAGCAATTGCTTCACTTGGCGTTGCCACAAAGAAAAACCTCGCCCCAGCCTGATAAAGCACGCTAGCAACAGGCAACATGCCACAACCATAGGCATCTGCCTTTACAACAGCACCCGTTAGCGAATTGGCGCTAATTGTATTTAGCGCCTGATAATTTTTAACTATGGCCCCTAAATCAATAGTTAGCTGGCCAGTTAGCCCCTTTAAGGAGTTTATTGCCATTAATACCTACTCCATACGCTCTGGTAGATAATCTGATTTTGCTAAATTAGTAAAGCGGGTAAATTGCGCTTCAAAGCCTAATTGCACAGTGCCAGTTGGTCCGTGCCTTTGTTTTCCAATAATAATATCAGCTCTACCATGCACTGCCTCCATCTCCCTTTGCCAAGTTAAATGCTCAGGTGAACCTTCTTTTGGTTCTTTGTTTTTGAGATAATATTCCTCCCGATAAACAAATAGCACAACATCAGCATCTTGTTCAATCGAGCCTGATTCTCTCAAATCCGCTAATTGCGGACGTTTATCATCACGTGATTCTACTTGCCTTGAGAGCTGAGAAAGAGCCAGAATCGGGACATCAAGTTCTTTAGCTAATGCTTTGAGAGAAGTAGTTATTTCTGTTAATTCTTGCACACGGTTGGTATTAGAATTTTTTGAAGAACCAGAAAGAAGCTGTAAATAATCAACAATTAGAAAATCAAGCCCCTTTTGTCGTTTTAAGCGACGTGCCCGAGCAACAAGTTGCGAGATATTTAGGCCACCAGTATCATCAATAAATAGTGGGATTTGATCCATTTTATTTGATACATCAACTAATGTAGAAAACTGGCTTTCATGAATTTTACCTCGTCTTATATCAGATGAAGAAATTTGCGCTTGCTCGGCTAAAATTCTTGTTGCTAACTGTTCAGAACTCATTTCAAGTGAGAAAAACCCAACAACACCACCATCAATAGTCTTTAATTGACCATCAGCAGTTGGCTCTGCTTTATATTTTATTGCTATGTTAAATGCTATATTGGTGGCTAAGGCGGTTTTTCCCATTGCAGGACGTGCCGCCAAAATAATTAAATCAGAACGCTGCATTCCACCCATTAATCTATCTAAATCACTAAGACCAGTTGCAGTGCCAGAAAGCGATCCATCACGCTTATATGCCTCATTTGCAAGGTTAATAGCGTCCCGTAATGCTGTGTTAAAGCCCTGAAAACCGCTATTATAGCGACCTCGTTCCGCTAAAGCATAAAGGCTCTTTTCTGCTTCCTCAATCTGAATAGATGAAGGCATATCAACATCAGGTTCATAGGCGTTTTCTACAACTTCCTCACCAATTAAAATAAGCGCCCGACGAAGTGCAAGCTCATATATAGAGCGAGCATAATCATAGGCGTTAATAACCGTTGTAGCTTCTGAAGCTAGGCGGGCTAAATATTGCGCCATAGTTACATCAATAATAAGCTCATCTGGAAGAAAGGTTTTTGCAGTGATAGGGGAGGCGACTTTGCCTGCTCTTATTATTTTGCCGCAAACTTCATAAATCTCACCGTGAATAGGCTCATGGAAGTGAGAGCTATCCAAAAAATCAGAAACACGATGAAAAGCCTCATTATTGACCAAAATAGCACCAAGCAAAGCCTGCTCCGCCTCAACATTATTTGGCGCAACACGATATTCTTTCTCGTCATTTTGGTGCAGGTGTGCGATTTCAGCCATTATATTTCCCAAGATAGTATTGAACTTAACCTAATCACAATTTTTGAGTTTTTTCCACATTAGTTTACATTTTACTAATGATATTTTTTTTGAAGGAAAAGTTAGCGGGGATAAATTGAATATGTTCAAAAAAATAGGCTGGAACAAGCCCAGCCTAAATTAATCAGATTAAAAGAGAATCACACTTATTGTTTTTCTTCTTCTAAAACCTCAGCCTCTTCGCTAGCTTCTTCAGCTGTTTCAGCTTCAACTTCGCCTGTATCCTCAGCCTCGTCTTCGCTATTTGGTTCTAATTCATCAAGCTGTTTATCGTCTTCTTCAAAAACTTCGCCAAGATCTTGCACTTTATCGCTCTCATCATCATAAGAAACAATCAATAGATCTTCACCAGTTGCTTGGCGTTTTGCTTCGTCTTCTGAGCGTGCAACATTAACTTTTACATTAATATCAACTTCAGCGTGCAATTTAAGTTCTACTTCATGCAAACCAACTGTTTTAATGGCTAATGCAAGATCAACTTGCGAGCGTTGCACCTCAAAACCATCTCTAACAAGTGCTTCTGAAATATCACGAGAGCTAACTGAACCATAAAGTTGACCTGTTTCAGCCGCTTGGCGAATCATTATGATAGAATGACCATTTAGACCTGTAGCAATACCAGCTGCTTGTTCTTTGCGCTCTTCATTGCGTTTTTCAATAGCTACTTTTTCAGCTTCAAAATGCTTACGATTAGCCTCTGTTGCTCGTAGTGCTTTGCCTTGTGGTAGTAGGAAATTGCGTGCAAAGCCGTTTTTGACTACAACTTCGTCACCGAGTGAGCCATAGCGGCCAACTTTTTCAAGTAGTATAACTTTCATTTTATTTCTCCATGCTGTCCCGCCATTATTGCGGTTAGGAAATGCGAAATTATTTTCAACACTCCAGCTAATTACCCTAAAAAGGGGATTTAATTATTTAACTGCAAACGGCAATAGAGCCAAATTTCTTGCACGTTTAATTGCTTTTGCTAGTTCACGCTGTTTTTTTGCAGAAACGGCGCTAATGCGACTTGGTACAATTTTACCACGCTCAGAAATATAGCGTTGTAAAAGACGCACGTCTTTATAATCAATTTTGCTAGCTTTAGCGCCAGAAAAAGGACATGTTTTGCGACGGCGCTGAAACGGACGTCTTGCTTGTTTTGCTGTAAGATTACGAATTGCCATATTGTTTATTCCTTAAAACTTAAAACCTGCGGGGGCCACGATTTGGACGATCAGAACGCTCTTCACGTTTTTGCATCATGATTGATGGCTCATCATCTAATTTTTCAACTGCAATAGTCATGAAGCGTAAAACATCTTCATTGATGCGCATTTGACGCTCAATTTCTGCAAGTGCTGCATGAGGGGCATCAACATTCAAAAATGTATAATGCGCTTTGCGATTTTTGTTTACACGATAGGCGAGGGACTTAATTCCCCAATATTCGTGCTTGGTAACTTTGCCACCATTTGCTTCTAAAATTTCAGTATATGATTTGGTCAGTTCTTCGACCTGCGCAGCCGATATATCTTGGCGCGACATAAAAATATGTTCGTAAAGTGCCATAAAGACGCCTTTCAATTTGAGACCATAATGTCTCTGGTTAAAATTCCACTCGTTTAGCGCAAAGCCTTTATGAAGCCTTATAAGGCGTCAAAGAAATCTTCAAATAGTGGGGACACGGGAAGCCAGATATTTGATAAATCAAAAATCTTACTGACAAATGCCAGCCCTCCGTTCAGCCCCCAGCCAAACGAATATATGCTCAATAAGGATATTATCTAAATTTTTCAAGCAAAATATTCAATTAATTCGCTTTTTTTGATTGTGCTTTGGTCAAACTCAAAACGATATGAACCTAAAATGAACGTTAGGTTCGAATTTAATTCATTTTACTTATGCGAGATATGAGCTTCAATTTTAAGTCTACTATATTTTGGAGTTCTAAATGACTAAATTACTTAAATCTATTATCGCTTTCACCCTTGCTTCTTCCCTTGCTTTCCCATTAGCAATTCCTGCTGCTCAAGCTGGTGAAAATACTCCTATTGGCAGTTGGCAGACAACAAGCGGTGAATCTCGATATGAAATTACTACTTGTAAAAGCGGCAAAGCAATTTGCGCTAAGCTGGTTTGGCTGCGATCTGACGCTCGCTCGTCTACAAACCTAAAACATCTAAATAAAGTAATTCTAACTGGCGCAAAACCTGTTCAGGCTAATAAATGGCGTGGATCACTAAATTATGCTGGTGAAAGACTTAGCGGAAGCCTAACATTGATAAATAATAATAGGTTGCGTCTAAATGGCTGTAAATTTGTATTTTGTAAAACAATAAATTTTAAGCGTATATAGCTTGCTTTTTAGATATTGTGTATAAGAGAGGTGGAATGATTGTGTCCCTACTAACTAACAATAGTAATCTTCTCAGCAGCTCTAGTTATACCAGTATAAAGCCAGCGTTGGGATTCTTCCCGAAACACATAGCTTTCATCAAATAAATAAACTTTATCCCACTGGCTACCTTGCGCTTTATGCACTGTTAGGCAATAGCCAAAGGTGAATTCATCATATTGTTTCCTTACAGGCCAAGACATTTTATCCTCTTCTCCCATAAAAAAATCACGGTGGGTCTTAACGCTAGTTTCTACTAATTTATTACTACTATCATCAGAGGCAAGGGTGAGGTGCAGTTTGCCTTTATTTTTGACCTTTACATCTGTGACAATCCAAATTTGCCCATTGAGCAATTTTTTACGTGGGTTATTACGCAAGCAAACTACCCTATCGCCAATGGTTGGTAATTGATGCGGCAGCTCTAGCAATTCACGAAGTCGATTATTATAATCAAGGCGAGTTTTATTGCGCCCGACTAGCACTTGATCAGCTTTTAATACTTCTTGCTGGTCAACATCATTTTTTGCAATAACTAGCGAATTACCATATTCACCACGGGTAAGCCTTCGCCCTTCACGAATATCAAGCGACATGCGAATAATTGGATTATCAAAGGCTTGGCGGTGGATTTCGGTGAGCATAATATTTGGTTCTTGATCTGTGAAATAACCAGCGCCTCTTACTGGAGGCAGTTGGAAAGGATCACCAAGCACTAAAATCTTTGTGCCAAATGACAATAGATCACGCGCCAATATTTCATCAACCATAGAAACTTCATCAATAACAATGAGATCAGCATCAACAGCATCGCTTTCTGGATCAAGCCGAAATTGCGGCTCGCCTTCTTTGTCTGATACTAGCGTGTAAATTAGCGAATGAATGGTGCTAGCACCTGTGCAACCACGCTTTTTCATAACTAATGCCGCCTTGCCAGTAAAAGCTGCATAACGAACAGTGCCAACATCTTGTGCAAGATGGCGTGCTAAAGTTGATTTTCCAGTGCCAGCCCAGCCAAATAGACGAAAAACCTGCTCGCTATTCTTATCTTTTAGCCAAGTTGATACAGCTTTTAGCGCATCTTGTTGTTGTGGTGACCATTTCATTGTGACAAAATAACTTTCATATATTTTCTTTGTTGCTAGACTAGCATTGATTTTATATTCTGCTAAGCCACAATAATAAACAACCAATGTTAGGTATTTAGATGGGTAAAACAGCTTTTACATTTCCGGGACAAGGTAGCCAAGCTATCGGTATGGGACAAGAATTAGCAAAGTCATATAAAGTTGCCAAACAAGTTTTTGAGCAAGTTGATGAGGCGCTTAATCAAAACCTCTCAAAAATCATGTTTGAGGGCAATGATGATGAATTGCGCTTAACCGAAAATGCGCAACCAGCATTGTTAGCGGTTTCAATGGCGGTTATTAGGGTGCTTGAAGAAAAAGGCATAGGTATTGAGAATAATGCCTCTTTTGTTGCTGGCCATTCTCTTGGTGAATATTCTGCTCTTTGCGCTGCTGGCACTTTTTCACTTTCTGATGCTGCAAGGTTGCTCCAAACTCGTGGGCAAGCAATGCAACAAGCCGTGCCAGTTGGGCAAGGGGCAATGGCGGCGATTCTTGGTTTAGAGTTTGATGACGTAATTGAAGTAGCAAAACAGGCTGGGCAGGGTGCAGTTTGTGAAATTGCTAATGATAATGCCAATGGTCAGGTGGTTATTTCTGGTAATAAAGAAGCGATTGAGCGAGCGATTGAACTTGCCAAAGCAAAGGGAGCAAAAAGAGCGCTTTCATTGCCTGTTAGTGCACCTTTCCATTGCTCGCTAATGTGCCCAGCGGCTGAAAAAATGGAAGAAGCATTGGCTCTAGTTAATATGCAAAGCCCGATTGTGCCATTAGTGTGCAATGTGCTGGCTAAACCAATTAGCGAGCCTTCTGAAATCAGAAAAAGATTAGTTGAGCAGGTTAGTGGCATGGTGCGTTGGCGAGAGAGTGTTGAATGGCTCACAAATGAGGGCGAAGTTACGCAGCTTGTTGAACTTGGCGCTGGAAAAGTGTTGAGCGGACTAGCAAAACGCATTAATAGAGAAGTAAAGTCAGTTTCGCTCAACACACCAGAGCAGATTGAAGCATTTGTATTAGAATTAAAGAGTTAGAGGAATAAATATGTTTGATTTGAGTGGTAAAAAAGCCCTGATAACCGGTGCAAGCGGTGGAATTGGGCGTGAAATTGCTAAAAGCCTAGCAAAAGCTGGCGCAGAGGTTACTCTTAGCGGCACTCGCCTTGAAGCGCTTGAGGCTACTGCTGGCGAAATTGAGCAAAAAAGTCATATTTTGCAATGTAATCTTTCTGATTTAAGCGAAGTTGATGAGTTAATTCCAAACGCAATTAAAGCGATGAATGGTTTGGATATATTAGTAAATAATGCTGGTATTACTCGTGATAATATTTTTATGCGTATGAAAAATGAAGAATGGGATCAGGTTTTGGCGGTAAATTTAACCGCAGCTTTTCGCCTTTCACGTGCAGTGTTGCGCCCCATGATGAAACAACGCTTTGGGCGCATCATCGGCATTAGCTCAGTTGTTGGGGTTACAGGAAATGCAGGGCAAGCTAATTATGCCGCTTCAAAAGCTGGGCTTATTGGTATGACAAAATCATTGGCACAAGAAGTTGCCTCAAG
This sequence comes from Alphaproteobacteria bacterium, assembly GCA_024280655.1. Lineage (GTDB taxonomy): Bacteria > Pseudomonadota > Alphaproteobacteria > Rhizobiales > Devosiaceae > S141-66. The sequence continues at coordinate 23,611 of JAJRPR010000065.1, forward strand.
AAATATTACCGCAAATATTATTGCCCCCGGTTTTATTGCCTCCGCAATGACTGATCAGTTAAATGACAAGCAAAGAGAAGCAATTTTAACAAAAATTCCAGCTAATAGGCTTGGAAGTGCTAAAGAAGTAGCGAGCTGTGCAGTTTTCTTGGCAAGTGATGAAGCCGCTTATATTACGGGTCAAACATTAAATGTGAATGGCGGCATGGCGATGATTTAAGAAATCTTGCTAAAAAAAGAGTTGAAAAACAGGGTTGTTATACAAATCCCAGTATTTTTTATTCATTTGCATTGACATTTATACTATTACATTGCCATACGAACACAGTTAAATAACATATATTTTTAGAATAAAGGAACATATTATGAGTGATATCGCAGATCGCGTTAAGAAAATTGTCGTCGAGCACCTCAATGTTGAGGCAGACAAAGTTACAGAAAAAGCTAGTTTTATCGATGACCTTGGCGCTGATAGTCTGGATCAAGTAGAACTCGTAATGGCGTTTGAAGAAGAATTTGACGTAGAAATTCCTGATGATGCAGCTGAAGGCATTCAAACATTTGGTGATGCAGTTGCGTTTCTAACCAAAGCTGCTGATTAACACCTCTTCAAATTAGGGGTATCAGGTGAAGCAATTAAGAAGAGTTGTTGTTAGTGGACTAGGCATCGTTAGCCCTTTGGGCTGCGGTGTCGAGCCTGTTTGGAACAATATTTTATTGTCAAAATCTGGCGCAAAACGCATAGATGATTTTGAAGTTGATGATATTACATGTAAGATTGCTTGCCGTATTCCCTTAGGTGATGGCTCTGATGGCTTATTCAATCCTGATGATTGGATGGAGAAAAAAGAGCAAAGAAAAGTTGATCCCTTCATTGTGTTTGGTATGGCGGCCTCCACACAAGCAATTAATGATAGTGGTATTGAGCTTAAAACTGATAAGCAAAAAAACCGTGCTGGCATAATGATTGGCTCAGGCATTGGTGGCATTGGCGGCATTGCTGACGCTTCTGTAGTTCTCAAAGAGCGTGGGCCAAGACGCATTAGTCCATTTTTTATTCCGGGCAGATTAATCAATTTAGTTTCGGGGCATGTTTCAATAAAGTTTGGCTTAAAAGGCCCTAATCATTCGGTGGCTACTGCCTGCTCAACAGGGACACACGCCATTGGCGATGCTGCACGACTTATTGCCTTTGGGGACGCTGAAATAATGGTTGCGGGCGGTGCAGAATCGCCAGTTAATCGAATTTCTTTGGCTGGCTTTGCAGCCTCTCGTGCGCTTTCAACAGGTTTTAATGATGATCCAACTAGTGCGTCACGCCCGTATGATAAGGCACGTGATGGCTTTGTGATGGGTGAGGGAGCTGGTGTTGTTGTATTAGAGGAATATGAACATGCAAAGGCACGAGGCGCAAAGATTTATGGCGAAGTAATTGGCTATGGGCTTTCTGGCGATGCTCATCATATTACAGCACCCGCTGAAGATGGTAATGGTGCTTATCGCTCAATGGAAGCGGCAATTAATAATGCGCAGATTAAACCAAGCGATATTGATTATATCAATGCACACGGCACTTCTACTCCGTTAGGTGATGAAATTGAATTGGGTGCGGTTACTCGTTTATTAGGCGAAAGCGCAAAAAACATTGTAATGTCATCAACTAAATCGTCAGTTGGGCATTTGCTTGGTGCGGCTGGTGCGGTTGAGGCAATTTTCTCGCTTTTAGCAATGCGAGATAATATTGCGCCACCAACTATAAATCTTGATAA